>CAYVPM010000088.1:0-7863 GCA_964453475.1 uncultured Saprospiraceae bacterium
CGCGCCCGGGCTGGCAGTTTTCAAACACCAACCGAAAATCGCTGATTTACAGCAAAACCGCCACCACCCTGCGCACCTTGCAAGCACTGGTAGGTGATGCGAAAATGGACGAGATCATAAAGGCCTATTTTGAAAAGTGGAAATTCAAGCACCCGCGCGGCCATGATTTTATGGCCGTGCTGCAAGCGGAGTTGCGTGTATTGCCGGATTCCGTATTTGCCAGGCAGGTGTACAACTTGTTTGAAACCAGCATCTACAACGCCCTTGTGCTCGACTATGCCGTTACGGGTATTTCCAACGAAACCTTGTTGGCCCCGCAAGGTGTTTTTGGCGACAATCCGGCCAGCTTCAGTTATCAGGATGGCAGCGGGGCGCGGGCAAGTCGCTCCATCGTGGAAGTGCACCGCAAAGGCGACTGGGTTTTTCCGGTAGAGCTATTGGTGACCTTTGAAGACGGCAGCACAAAAACGCTGTATTGGTCGGGCGAAGAAGGTGTGAAGGAGTTTGCATTTTACGACAGCCCGAAAATCGTGTCGGCGCAAGTTGACCCGAAGTACAAGCTGGCGCTGGATGTGGATTGGAACAACAACAGCATGACACTAAAGCCAGAGAAAGCCGCATTGTGGAAGTATGCAGCGAAGGTGGTTTTTTGGATTCAGAATATAATGCAAGTGACAAGTATTTTGAGCTGATCCTTACAACCGCGACTCCTTCCGCTCTTGATCCACGCCATCAGGCTCACCCGGCAATTCAGGCGCTGCTTCCGATTCGGCCAACTCCGTATAGGGCGCTTCAGCAGCATCGGCCCAAGTCTCCGCTACAGCATCGTCGGCAGCAACAGGCTGCTCGGCTGTTTTTTCCTCGGCAAATCCTTCTTTGAAAAACCTGCGCTGAAACAACAAGATGCTCAGCACCCCGGTGGTGATGGCGGCATCGGCGACGTTGAAGATGGGGCTAAAAAACAGCCAGCTGCCGCCGCCGAGCCATTCTGGCATGTCGAAGTAATGGATGGGGAAATAAAGCATATCGACCACTTTGCCGTGCAGGAACTTTCCGTAGCCTTCGCCAAAAGGCACCAGCTCGGCCACACCGCCGTGGTAGTGCGATTCGCTGAATATCAGGCCGTAAAAAGCGCTGTCGATGATATTGCCCAAAGCGCCGGCAGTGATGAGGCCAACACTCAGCACGAATCCCGTGGGCACTTTGGCAGCGATCAAAGCGCGGATGTAAAATATCAGGCCAACTACCATGAGGATGCGGAAAAGGCTGAGCAGCAATTTCCCGTAAGTCCAGTCGAAGGTAATGCCAAAGGCCATGCCCTCATTTTCGACGAAATGCAAGCGCGCCCAGTTTTGGCCAAACATCATCAAGTCCTCGTTGTATTCGAAATTCGTTTTGATGTAAAACTTCGAGGCTTGGTCTATGAGCAGCACAAACAAGATAAGCAATGCTACTAGGTGTCCTTTTTTCAAGGTAAAACTTGTTTTTGTGTGATAAAGGCTGCAAAGAAACGATGAAAATCGCAAAGCATTACTCAATCTGTTTCAACAACCATTCCCGTTCGGCCAACGGATTGGTTTTTACGACGGTTTCTTTGAATTTTTCGCGCTGCGTCTTGGAGAAAATGTTGAGGTGCAGCAGTTTTTTCATCAGGCTGATCATGTTTTTGTAGGCGGTTTTGCGGGCCGGGTCGAGGGCTTCCTTGCGCTGCAGGTAGGTGCGCATGCTTTCGAGCAGCGATTCAAATGCGTCGAATTCCTCTTTTTCGTGGTATATTTTGAGAAGCATGGTTTTGGCGATGATGTTGAACAGCATATCGTCGTACTCAAACCGGGTGAGCATGTCCTGCGCCTTATCGTAATCGCCCTGTTCGAAATACACCCGCGAGAGGTTGAAGTTGACGATGCTGTTGCGTTCTTTTTCGTCGAGGTGGTGTTTGAAATCGCGAATAAATTTTTCTGCCCATTCAAATTCATTATTGCGCAATGCAGCACCTACGGCATTCCCGAAGGTATAGCGGGAGACGGTGTCATTTTCCAATAATATATGTGTCTCCAGGCCTTTTCGGTATAGCACAAATGCCCTGCTGGCAAAATCTTGACGACCCTGATTGATTTTTGATACACAATAATTGAGCGCCGCCAGGTATAAGGTTCGTATTTCCAAATGCTTAAACCGCCCCATTTCATTGTGAATCAAATGTTCCAGTTTATCAAAATAGGTTTCTTCAGAAGGGTTTGTCAACGCCTTAAAGGTAAAATAGTAGATGGCAATTGATGGTTCTGACAACAGTTGTTTCTTCTCAACATATGCAAGTGTTTCCTCTAGCAAACCATGATCGTACGTTATTTTCTGGTAAATTCGGTGGTGGGCTAACATGTCCTTGCTCACACGCAGGCGCTCTTCAATAAACCATTTTTCAAGCGCATCAGCCGTTTCTTGCAACTTTACAGGAGCATTTTGTGTAATGCTCATTTTGTGCTCATGCTCCTCCTGTGTTAAGAAAAAATTGTTCAACAAATACCAATCGTTGCGCAAAGGTTGGTTCTGGAGATAATCAGAGCCCAGGCGATGGGCCAATTTATATGATTTTTCAAGCTTTCTTTTCCGGTAAGTTCGCGTTAGTGAAATTTGATATTGAACCCGGTCATTGGTAAAATCTGTAAATACCAGATATTCCTCAATCGCCTTCAGCAAAAAGTGCATTATCTGGCGCATAAAAGCATCATCATAGGGTTGGTTGGGGAAAATAGCTTTCCAGGCAAGTGTTTTTTCAAAAGCATCCGCATATCGGTCGGTGTATTTAACCAGATAGTCAAAAAGCTTAACAACGTCTTCCCGTTGATTGTGCGATGGCGACTGCAGCCACTTGTTTAGATCACGCACTTCCTTTTTGCTCAACGAAAGCATAATTTCCGTCAGAACGCTTTTTTGCATTTTTTAAAATTATTATTTGTTCAACAAAAAGAGTGCTGGATTGATTCAATAAAAATCGTATTTTTGAGCGCTTTTATTGATTTAGGGGCAAATATCCAAGAATAATCCGATTCTCAACTGAAAAAAATTGAACCATGAATGCCAAACCAATTCAACAAACGCAAAATTTTGTCTTTAAACGGCAAACAATTGCGCCGCACTTTTGTATCGTCGAAGAAATCATTCGACTCAACTTAATCCTTTCACCCATGCAAAAGCACCTGTATATCCTCTTGTTCGCACTCCTTTCTTTTGCCCAGGCAAACGGGCAAGGGTGGGAGCGTATTTATGGCGGCAGCGGGCAGGATGTGGCAAAGGCGCTTGCAGCGACTCCGGATGGCGGCTACGTCATGACGGGTTATTACAACGGCAATACCCGGCTTTATTTGCTCAAGGTAGATGCCGATGGCAAGCTGCAATGGAGCAAAACCTTCACGGGCAATATGGGCGCGTCGAGGATGGAAGGGTTTGGCGTTGTAAGTACCCCAGATAACGGGTTTGCCATCGCAGGCTATGTCGATCAAGATGGACCTGGGGCGCTCAAAAGGGATATTTACCTCCTCAAAACAGATGCATTTGGCAACAAGTTATGGGATAAAACCTATGGCAGCAGCCTCGACGACGAGGCGCGTGCACTGATCGCACTTCCCGACGGGTGTTTTGCCCTCACTGGTTTTCAAAATTTTGCCGGCAGTAAAGAAAATGTTTTCGTATTGAAAACTGACCCTCAGGGAAACACCCTGTGGTTCAATAATTTTGGCGCAACGGGCAACCGCAAAAAAGGGCTTGCCATTGCTTTGGCGCTCAATGGCGACTTTGTGGTTGCCGGCGAGCATCAGCCGACCATTACCAGCAGCAAAGATGCATACCTGCTGCGGGTCGGCTCCAGCGGTAACCTGATAAAAGAACAAACCTACGAGGCTGTTGGCGCAGGTGGCGCTACGGGTGAAGACGAGGCCCGTGCGTTGGTAGCTACGAACGACGGCAACTTTGTGTTTGCAGGCTTTTCCAACATTGGCCCTGGCGGGGTTGGCACCATTATCAAAGTGGATGGCACCTTGGGTGCAGCGCCTATTTGGCAGCAGTTGTATGCCAACAACGACTTTTATGGACTGACCAAAGAACCAGGTACCGGCAACCTCTTCGGCGCTGGGAAAAGGACTTCAGGCACTGCTGTTGTTTTGGAAGACCTGAATATCATGAAAATGACGCCTGCCGGCCAGATGATCTGGGAAGCCATCGTCGGGCGCGGCGGTCTGGACATTGGATATGCCGTATTGCCCACCAGGGGCGGGGGTATTGCGGCTGGTTTCAGCGAGCAAAGCATCAGCCCGACCGGCGAGTCTTATGCCTACCTGGTGCGCACCGATGCGGAAGGAAAGGTATTTACCAGTTATATCCAAGCCAATATTTTCAGGGACTTCAACAACAACTGCCAGCCAGATGTGGATGAAACAAGCCTGCGCAACTGGATCGTTAAATTTGAAAACCCTTACGATACCCGCTATACGGTTTCCAATTCCAACGGCGATGTCTATGTGGAGGTTGATACGGGTATTTACAAGGTGGTGCTGTTCCCGCCGAACAACTATTGGAAAGCTTGCGATTCTGTTATCAATGTCAGCATCCCGAACTTTTACGATACCGTTTCCCTCGATATTCCTGTGCGCACGGTATTCGATTGCGCGCGCAATGAGATAGACATCATAACTCCGATCTTGCGTCGTTGCAGCGATAACCTTTATCGTGTGCGTTATTGCAACTCCGGCAGCGTCCCGTCCCTCAACACCCAAATAAGGGTAGTGTTGGATCCGATGATGTCGTATCAGAGCAGTTCCATTTCAGTGGACAATATATTGGGCGATACCCTGGTGTTCAACATCGGGACCGTGGACAATGGCGCTTGCAAAGATTTCACCGTAACGGCATTTTTGGACTGTGCAGGTACTACAGCCAGCCAAACGCACTGTGTCAATGCCTATATCAGCCCGAACAATTTCTGTGATATTACCAGCGGATGGGACGGAGCCATTATTGCAACCAAGGCATTTTGTGAGAATGATACGGTGAAAATGATGGTCAAGAACATTGGCTTGGGGAATATGAATGGCCCATTGGGATATGTGATTGCAGAAGATGTTATCATGCTCACCCAGCCGAACGACCCCAACAATGTTTTCAACCTGATGGCAGGCCAGGACTTAATTGTCTGGACCCACCCCGCCAATGGCAGCACCTTCCGCATCATTGCGCAACAAAGCCCCGGCTACCCCGGCACCAGCTACCCGACATCTGCGGTAGAAGGTTGCCTCAGCGATACAAGTACCATCGAGCCTTCTTTGGGATTCTACACCATGTTCCCGGAAGACGATCTTAATCCATTTGTTGAAACCGATTGCCAAGAAAGTTACGAAACCGATTACAATCCAGTTCGCCTGAAACGAGGCCATCCCAAGGGTTATGACGCAGCCCATCATTACGTCAGTCCAGAAACCGATTTGGACTATTTAATCCAGTTCAGGAACACCGGTGCCGATACGGTGCGGCAGGTCATCATCCGTGATACCCTCTCTGCCGCACTTGATCCGGCCACCGTGTATCCTGGTGCCTCCAGCCATCCCTATCTCTTCGAGATGTACGGCAACGGCATTGTGCAGTTTACCCTTGAAAATGCTAATCTGCCACCAGGTGGCGGCGCGAGTGAAGGTTTTGTAAAGCTCCGTGTGGCTCAAAAACCGAATGTACCCTGCGGAACGATCATCTTCAACAGCGCCGCCATCTACTTTGACTTCCAAGCGCCTACCATGTCGAACACCACATTCCACAAGGTTTGTGAATTCGACAGCTTTATCGTCATTACTAAAACCAGAGAGATCTACATCCCTAATGCCCAGGTAAAGACTTACCCTAATCCTGCTACCGATTATGTGAATTTTGAAATCACAGGAGTTGACGCGAAGCACTTTACGCTGCAACTGTACGATATTCAAGGCCGATTGATTGCTAATCTTTTTTACGATAATCCAATGTTCCAATTGTACCGTCACCAACTTCCAGCGGGCTCTTTTATTTACCGACTTGCCGCTGACGGCAAGCCGCTAGCCGCAGGAAAGCTTATTGTACGTTGATGACGGTGTTTAGAGGCCATTCCAGACCGACTTACTCACACATTCTTACCTGAAATTTAAAACGCCGCGTTGCAAAGGAGCATCGCGGCGTTTTTTGTAACGCAACTTTTATGTCGCGCTACCACTAGTTTTTGATCGGCAGAAACGAGTACTCTTTGCCGTAGCGCAACATCTGCTTTACAAAATCAAGTTCCTTCTCTGCTTTCACGTCGGTAATGTTGCCGGCTGCGTCTTTTACCGCTATGAGTTTCGGCTGCACAAACCCTGAATAGGCTTTTGTGGGCAATGCCGCGTAACGGGCCTTTACCTCTGTGCCTGTGGCGGCATTCGTTTTTACGCCATAACCTTCTACCAGGGCTTTGGCGGCAGCGAAATCGCCTTCCGACTTGATGCGCTGTATTTCAGACAACAACTGCCCGAACAGCACGCGCAATTTCGCGTAGTCCTTGATATCGTAATAGGTTTTGCCGTTGCGCACTTCTTTCACGATCACGTTGTCGGCCTTGCCTTTGTCGAAGGCCCAAGCTGCCACCAATTGGCGGTTGCGCATGTGGTCTTCCTCAATGTCGTGCCCGGGCGGCAGGCGGCGCAGCTGCTGCAGCAGGCCGTTGCGGATATAATTGTCATATTCTGCCTTGTAGGCTTCTGCATCGGGCATCAGGCCCATTTCGATGAGCTTGGGATCGGGCATGAAATACAAGGCCACCAGGTCGGCGCGGCCTTCTTCCAGTGTGCTGGAATAGATCTTGAGCGTTACGTTGGGTTCTGCCATGCCCGGCTTGAGCTGGCCGCTGGCATGGCCGATCACTTCGTGCAGTGCCGTGTGCATTTTCCCGCAAACTTCGCCGTATTTGGCTGCGCGGGCTATCTCTTCTTCATCGTTGGCAAACTCGGCGGTTGCGAGGGCGCCCCCGGCTTTGGCATAGGCATTCTCGATGTTGTTGAGGCTGATGGATTTGGAGCCGAAATCTTCCCGTATCCAGTTGGAATTCGGCAAGTTTACGCCGATGGGTGTGGCCGGCGCTGCATCGCCCGATTCCATGGCAACGTTGATGACGCGATAGGAAACTCCCATCACTTTCTTTTTCTTGTAAGCCTCCGGTATGGTCGAATTGTCCTCGAAGTACTGTGCGTTTTTGCTGACGATGGCCATTTTTTCGGTTGCATCCGGGTCGTTGTATTGCACCATCGCTTCGTAATCGCCTTTGTAGCCTTTCGGATCGTGGTACACTTCAATGAACCCGTTGATAAAATCGATGGTGCTCTCGGTTTCTTTCACCCAAGCCTGGTTGTAGGCATCGAATGTTTTTAAATCCCCGGATTTGTAATAATCAACCAATATCCCGATCACCTTTTTCTGTTGCTCGTTTTCGGCAAAGGGGATGGCTTTTTCAAGGTTCTCGATGATTTTGTCGATGGCAGCGCCGTACATGCCGCCCGATTTCCAGGGTATTTCTTTGAGCTGCCCGTTTTCCTTCACCAGCTTGGAATTCAAGCCGAACATGGGCGCTTTACTGCCGCCTTTTTTTATCATGTCCTGGTAAAACTGGTCTACCTCATCTGCCGTCACGCCTTCGTAGAAGTTAACGGCAGAAGCGGTCACGACATCGCTGGATTCGTCTTTGCTGGCGCGCTTGGCCATTACCGCGGGGTCGAACATCACCGGCGTTAGCACACTGAGTAGCTCGGCTGCGGGCATGGGCAATGCACTGGCCTCGCTGCCTTGTACCAGGGAAGCGAAGTACTCCCGGGAGAAACC
>CAYVPM010000089.1:0-7858 GCA_964453475.1 uncultured Saprospiraceae bacterium
GGTCGAGCCAGGGTTTGATTTTTGGGGCTGTAACAGGCTTGATCGCCGTGTTTGGTTATGAGTGGCTTTGCTTAAAATGGCTGGCAGTGCCCTGGCAGCCCGTTGCCCTGGTGGGTACAGCACTTGCATTTTACCTTGCCTTTAAAAACAATGCTTCCTACGATCGCTTGTGGGAGGCGCGTAAGATATGGGGCGCGATCTTGAATGGATCCCGCAATTTTGCTGCTGCCGTTTTGGGCTATGTCAGCAACTTGCATGCCGATAAAAAGGTGGATGCGCCAACGTTGAAAAGCATTCACAGAGAATTGGTTTTCAGGCATTTGGCTTGGGTTACCTGCCTGCGCTACCAAATGCGCACACCGCGCAGCTGGGAGCACACCGATGCACTGGTGCATGAACTATTTCCTGAAATAAAAACGCCGGAGTTCACGGAAAAGCTGGAAGAGCAGTTGTCGAAATTCATTTCAGCAGCGGAAATAGAAGCATTGCAGGGGAAAAGCAACTGGGCCGCCCAGGTAATGGCGCAGCAGTCAAAAGCCTTGCTTGAGTTGCGGAATGCCGGCCTCATCGATGACTTCCGCCATATTGAATTGCAAAAGCTTGTGGCCGCTATGATTGATGAGCAGGGAAAGTCGGAGCGGATAAAAAACTTCCCTTTCCCACGACAGTACGCTACCATCCCATTGCTTCTGATCAAATTGATCTCAATCCTGATCCCATTTGCATTGTTGACAGAGTTTGCCAAACTGGGCCCCAATCTGGTTTGGCTCACCGTGCCTTTTTCCGCCATCGTTACCTGGGTGTTTATTTTGATGGAAATGATCGGTGATTACAGCGAAAATCCCTTTGAGGGAAGTTTCAACGATGTGCCCATTTCGACGCTCAGCCGCAGCATAGAAATCGACTTGAAAGAGATGTTGGGCGAAAAAGACATCCCCGCACCCTTACAAGCTGTGGAAGGTATGCTGATGTAGGTATCTTTGCCGCGTAAGCCCCCATACCCCCTTCAATTCTTCCTTATTTGTTCTAAAATTTTATCCATGTTACGAATATCCCGCTTGCTTTTGGCAGCAATTTTACTCACACCACTGGCCGCTACGGCACAAATCGACAACCCCAGATCAGCTTTCCGCGAATTGCGGCGCGGGCTCGACGGCACCTGGTTCCAGCCGACCGACCGGGGCGACAAGCTGGAAATTTGGGCAGTGACCAACGACAGCACCCTGGATGGCCGCAGCGTGCGCATCAAGCCGGAAAACGGCGACACTGTGCTGCTCGAAAGGTTGCGCCTGGAGTTGCGCGATACCAACATCACCTATTTCATCATCCCGAAACCGCCAAAACAAAATGAAGTGGTTGGGTTCAAATTGATAGACATAGATGAACAGGGCTTTTTTGTATTTATGAATCCGGACAATGAAGACCCGCAGACCATCCGGTATTTGTTGTTGGGCAACCGCGAAATCCAGGTGACCACAGAAAGCATCCGCAATGGTCGCACGGTGAAACGGGAATTTGTTTTTGAGCGGGAATTCACGCCGGGCGCGGTGGAGTTCCGGATAAAGGGCGGAGTGAACTACCAAAACATCCGGCGTACGGGCACTTTCCTTACTTCTGAAGGCCCTGCTTTTGACTGGAAGCCAGGTTGGGAGCTTGGCACCCAGCTGCGGTTCAGGGGGCGTGGCGGGTTTGTCACCATGAATATTGAATTGGGGCTGGCAGGCCGGTTTGCGCACGCAAAGTCCGAGTTCGACGTGCTTGGTGACACTTCATTTACCCGGTACAAGCGCGACCTGACCTACAATACCAGCTGGTTGGTTGTCGGCGTTTATCCGGAAATTTCATTCGGCCGTGACAGCCGCTTTTCCATGATGGGTGGGCCGTATTATGGCCGACTGGTGAGTTCGCGGAGCAAAGGTTTGGAAGAGCCGGCCAATGAGAATAAGCTGTTCAAAGCCAACAACGATTTTAAAAAGAACGATTTTGGCTTGCAGCTGGGCGCCCAGTACAAGCTCAATTTTGGCAAAAAAGACCTGGGCGGTATCCTGGGCTTGCGGGTCAACCTGGGCTTGTCGAACCTCGACAACCTCTATCACCGCGTTTGCACCGATGGCAATACCGTAATCTGCAACGGCAGTACAGCTTTTCAAGGGGCAACCTTGTATTACAGCATCGACCTGTTGAAGTTATAAAATTTATATACCTCACGCTGCATGGTTTTGTGCATACCAATGAATGTAATCAATTCAAAATCAGTTGAATCAATCATTTCCAATTACAAAAATCAGGCAAATCATAGTATACTTTGAGCGAAAAAACAGCCAACGAACCGGAACCCTTCGATGAGGAGGGCAAAAAAGTCTTGCGGTCGATACGACTGAGCCGTATGATTTTTCCGGTTTTGCTCGGCGTGGCGGCGGTCGGGTACTTGTTTCACAGCCAGTTTGATCTGGAACGCTTCCAATCTATCCGATGGACTGGAACTGCATTCCTCTGGCTGGGCGCGGCGCTGCTGGTGTTGTTTCTGCGGCACCTGTCGTATACCTGGCGGCTGTTCGTGCTCACGGGCGGGCAGTTTTCCTTTCGCAAGTGCCTGGAATTGATGGTGTTGTGGGAGTTCAGCAGCGCCCTCACGCCGACCAGCAAAGGCGGCCCATTCGTGATGATATTCGTGCTGACCCAGGAAAAGCTCTCTGCGGGGCGCACGGCAGCTGCTGTGTTTTATGCGATGGTGTGCGATTCCGGGTTTTTTGTGCTCACTTTGCCCATCTTGCTGCTGATTTACGGCCCGCCGATGTTGTACCCCGGCATGAGTAGCTTCAGCGATGTAAGCCTGGCCAGCGGCACTTTTTTCGTGACCTACGGCATGATGGTGACGTACTGGCTGTTGCTGGTCTTTTTCCTGATTTTAAATCCAAAAGCTGCCAACACCGTACTGCAATGGCTGGCAAAGCTCCCGTTATTAAAAAGATTCTCTGCCAAGCTCCATTTCTGGGGAAATGAATTCAACTTGGCTGCCACGGAAATGCGCAGCCAAAAATGGGACTACCACTTTAAAATCATACTGGCGACCATTGGCTCCTGGACAGGCAAGTTTATCATGATCAACATGATCATCATCGCCCTGGTGCCAACCACGCCCCTGGACGGCAGTACGCAGGCCTTTATTTACGCGCGGCTGGTGGCCATGTTCACCATTATGACCTTCAGCCCGACACCCGGCGGGGCGGGTTTGTATGAAATCGCGCTGGCCAATTTTATCAGCGACACCGTGCCACAGGGTATCGGTATGGTGGTCGCCCTGATCTGGCGGGGCATGGCCTACTATGGGTATTTGTTGGTGGGAGCGCTGGTGGTGCCGGGATGGGTGGCGGCGCGGATGCGGGGTAGCAGGAGTGTGTAATGGGTTTTTATTCAATGCGCAAAAAATGTGAGCCCATTGGGAATGTTTTATATGCCAGCTCCTTTAGCCTTGGAGGCTTTAGGGCTTGATTTTCCTTTCTCTTTTTTCTTTGGCGAGGTTTTCGCCTTTTCAAGCCATTGTGTGGCAAATTTATTGAATGCTTCCTTTGCGTCCGCTTTCGCTGCCTTCGCCTTTTCAAATTTTAGTCCAGCCGTCTCCAAAGTTTTTTTTAAACGGTCCAATTCCTTGTTGCCGCTTGATTTCTCGGATTCCAGCAGTGCTTTTACTTTCTTTTTCATGTCCTGTTTCGATACTGATTTTAAAAATTTGATTGAAATGACCCCACAAATCTCCAAAAAATAACAACAACTTAATGTTAAGTTTACTTATAGATCAAAAACTTAACTTTGGAAAAGCGGACTAACGGTTCATACTATTGGGTATTTTTACACAACGCCACTACGACTTGAATCTCCTTGAATCCCAAAGTATTTAAAACCAGGCTTTTGTGTAGTTGTTTTAAATAAAATGTCTGGTTTCGAGTTGCCGGCTATGGCTGCTCAGAAAGCGTGGGCATTTTTTGTGATGCAGCGCTAGGATGTGATTGCAGCTGGCAATTGAAGCAGCGATTCCAACAAGCCATCGTTGTCCAATACTTCCAGTTCTGTGCGGCTGTGGGTACCGTTGGTCACGGCCAGTGAAAGCGCACAACCCGCGTTGCGACCTTCCAGCAAATCTACCGGTGTGTCGCCCACTTTGACCACCTGCTTCGGATCGCTGATACCGAAAACGGACATGGCTTTTTGAATCATATAGGGCGCTGGGCGGCCCTGTGGCACTTCATCGCTTGTGATGGAATAATTGATAATGGAGCCGATGCCGCCAATGTAATTTGCATCCAGCCCTGCCATCCAGCCAAGTTTGTTGAGAATAATGTCGGTAACGCCCCTGTAAAAGCCCGTGTTCAAGGCAATTTTTATATCGTGCGACTGTAGCCAGGCGAATGCTTCGAGCGCACCATCTGTGGGCAGAACCGGGTGTGCGTGGTAGTAATCCTCTAAAATGTGGCGAAAAGCATGGAACGAATGCTTCGATTTTTCTGCAATAGTATCGTCAGCGATTTTTTCGCCCAACTGTTCGCGCCATAGCAACTGAAACACTTCCAGTTTTGATACGCCCATAAGTGCGTTCAGGCGTTTTTCGCTTGCCATGATGCCTTCTTTCCTGCAAGCTTTGGCAAAACAGTGGAGTACTTCATTGTTGTCACGCACCGTAGTGCCGGCCATGTCGAACATGACGAGTCGGATAGGAGGTTGCTTCATTTTGTGTGCTTTTCGGGCTAAGGTAGGGTGTTATACCAGCAAGGGATTTTAAGTATTCGTTACTTTTAAGTGGACAGATCATTGTCTGCAATTATAAATCGTAAGATTGCAGCACAATGCTCCGATCAGAATCTTTATCCCGCCGAATGTCCGCTGCCTCACCCTTGGTGTTTGTTGTTGTTGCCGGATTGTTTGCCTTTATGGCATACTGTTGTGTTTACGCGTTGCGAAAACCGTTCACTGCGGGTACTTATTCAGGATTGCAACTTTTTGGCGTTCAGTTCAAAATCGCATTGGTAATAGCGCAGGTAGCAGGGTACGCGCTTTCCAAATTTATCGGCATCCGAATAATTTCAGGTATGACAATACAGCGACGGGTAATGTTTTTGCTTGGGATGGCAGGTGTCGCAATAGTTTCCCTCCTGGGGTTTGCTGTCACACCTGCTCCCTGGAATATCATTTGGATGTTCGTCAACGGATTGCCGCTCGGCATGGCCTGGGGGCTGATTTTCAGTTACCTGGAAGGCCGACGGGTTACGGAGGCGCTCGCTGCTTTGTTGTGTGTCAATTTTATCATTTCTTCAGGTTTTGTCAAGACAACGGGAAGGTGGCTGCTCGATGCGCAGGGCGTAAGCGAGCAATGGATGCCGTTTATAGCCGGACTGTTATTCCTGCCGGGGTTGTTGATAAGTATGTGGGTGTTGGAGCATTTGCCATCTCCTTCGGAAGCTGACCAATTACAGCGAACGCCGCGCCAACAGATGGTGCCTTCAGAATGCCGGGCCTTGTTTTTTAGGTATGCGCCAGGGTTGGTTTTGTTGGTGGCAATTTATCTCGCACTCACCATTGTACGCGATGTGCGCGACAATTTTGCGGTAGAAATTTGGCAAGAACTTGGGTATGGCGGCCAGGCAGGGATATTGACCACGGCTGAAATCCCGGTTGCATTTTTATCAATCATCATTGTAGGCGCTATGATGTATGTAAAAAACAATATTCGCGCCTTTGGGCTCAATCATTCCCTTACAGCAATTGGCGCCGGGCTGCTGATCAGCAGTACATTACTTTTTCAGTATGGGATAATTTCCCCCTTAGTTTGGATGATATTGTCGGGTCTTGGTCTTTTTTTGCCATATATTCTGTTCAACGGCGTTATATTCGACCGCTTGCTGGCCAGCTTTCAAGAGCGTGGCAATGTCGGTTTTCTGATGTACACGGCTGATGCAATTGGATATTTGGGAAGTGTCGCTGTAATGCTCTGGCGGAATTTCGGCGCCGGGGAAATGAGTTGGCTGGCCTTTTACACGCGTCTTTGTTATGGCGGTGCCGGTCTGATTTTGGTACTGACTGCGGCTTCGTACTTCTATTTTTTTAACAAACATAATAGTAGGTATTCAGCAGGTGTGGCATGATGCCATGCCTGAAACTCAAGGTTGAAAAATGAACGATAAGAAATTTGACGTAGCCGTGGTCGGCGCTGGCATTGTTGGTTTGGCAGTTGCGTACACAGCCGCCAGAAAAGGCCAAAAAGTGATTGTTTTTGAAAGAAACCCTAGAGCTGTGGGCGCATCTGTGCGCAATTTCGGACTTATTTGGCCCATTGGACAGCCGGCGGGCAAGGCACTTGATCGCGCCATGCGCAGCTGCGGGATTTGGCTTGAAATAGCACAGGCGGCCGGTCTTTGGCTGAAGCAAAACGGCTCCCTCCAATTGGCTTACCACAACGACGAACTGGATGTGCTGCACGATTTTTACCACAATGCCGCAACGGCGGGATATCAGGTCAAACTGTTGACTGCCAATGAAGTAACTGCTTATTCTTCGGCAGTGAAAACAGATGGCTTGAAAGGCGCTTTGTGGAGCGCTACGGAATGCACGGTAACTTCCCGCCAGGCGGTGCCACAAATTGCCGCGTATCTGGAAAAAGAACTGGGTGTCGAATTTCACTATGGCTCAGCGGTGACGCACGTGACTTCCAGACACCTGTCCGATTTTTATGACAATTGGGAAGCTGAGCGCATTTTCGTGTGCTCCGGGTCGGAATTTGAAACCTTGTATCCCAAAGTTTTCCGGGAAAGCGGCATCACCAAATGCAAGCTGCAAATGCAGCGCACCAGCAAACAACCCGACGATTGGGATTTGGGCGCGTCACTTTGCGCTGGTTTGACCCTGTTGCACTATGCTTCGTTTGCAGATTTGCAGAGTCTGGCGCCTGTCAGGTCGCGTTATAACCTGGAAAATCCCGATTTCGAGCGCTATGGAATCCATGTTCTGGTGTCACAAAACTGCTTTGGAGAAATCATCCTGGGGGATAGCCATGAATATGGATGGGACGTGTCGCCTTTCGACAACGAAGCCATCAATAGCTTGATCCTGAATTATTTGAATACGTTTGCACATTTGCCTGACGCTTCGATTGCAGAAAAATGGCACGGCGTTTACCCTAAAATTTCAGGCAAAACCGAGTTTGTCCAGGAGGTTGAACCCGGTGTCTGGATCGTTAATGGTTTGAGCGGGGCGGGCATGACGATGAGTTTTGGGCTCGCACAGGAAGTGGTGTGAGGAGCCTTAGTTTTTCTCCTGTTTCTCCCGGATAAAATCTTCGACGTTATCCAGTTGAGGCGACTCCAACAGCGATTTCCAATCAAATTTTTCATCGAAAGGTGTCAGCAATTTTTGTGGGTCAAGTACACGCGGGTCGGCTGCTAGTGCCTTGTAAGGGCTGAAATCGGGTTGGTCGGAGAAGAAATCGCTCAAATCCGCCGCCGCCGCATCGTACTGGTTCAGGTAGGGAATGCCCAGGATGTTCCAAAACGTTTTAAAAATACTGCCGAAGCTGGTATGCGTGTGGCTGACATGGTTTTTCTTTGCATAAGGGGAGAACACCATGAGCAAACTGCGGTGTGCGTCTATGTGATCCTGGCCGTCTTGGGCATCATCTTCGGTAACGAAAATGGCCATTTCCTTCCAATATGGGGTGTGAGACAAGAACTCGACGATGCGCCCCAGCGCCAGGTCATTGTCGGCCATATAGCTTTCGCGGAAAGGGTAGCCTGCTCCCGGGCGCTCGCTTGCGCCATGGTCGTTGGGCAGCAGTATGGTGAGCATTTGGGGCATTTGTTGCTGTCCGGTG
>CAYVPM010000090.1:0-7858 GCA_964453475.1 uncultured Saprospiraceae bacterium
CTGCCAATAAACGATGCGATAACCAGCAATTTAAAGCAGATATTTTGATGAAATCATGTTTCCCCCTCCGTACAACAAGCATGCGCCTATGGGCTGTCATGGCCTTCCTGACCCTGTTTATTGGACAATGTCAGTCGCAGTTCCGCACGCCTTTGGTGGAAATTACCGAGGCTGATACGGTTGGCTACAATTTTATCAATCAGGAAGCCAATATCATCGAAAATGCAATCGTGCTGCAACCCTTGTATACTAAATTACTAACACAGCGCACCGAAGGCGGGAAAAAGGTGAGCATCGTGCACATCGGCGACTCCCACATTTTGGGGAACCTGCTCACGCTGGAAGTGCGCAAACGCCTGCAGCGCGAATTTGGCGATGCAGGCCGAGGCCTTATATTCCCCTACAAACTCGCCCAGTCCAACGGCCAGAAGGGCTACATGGTGGAAACCAACTGCCGCTGGAGCGGTTCCAATTGCCAACGCGATCTCTCCCCGGAAACATCCTTTGGCATCTCTGGATTCAAAGTTGAAACCACCAACGTAAAAGGGGAAATGACCTTCAAGATGCGGGATTCTATCACTTCTGAAACACAATTGTTCACCAAAGTGACCGTTTTTCAACGAAAAAATGCGCTGGAATACGAACTCGACGTGCGGGACGATTTGAGCAACCAGAAAGCACAGCTTTTTATTGAAGACGACTACTCCCGTTCCTTCTATTTCGACCGTCCGGTCGGGCAAGTCACCATCGCAGCAAAAAAGACCAACGAGAAACAAAGGACCCTCACCATCGACGGGATATGCCTGGAAAACGAGCTAAGCGGGGTTTTGTACCATTCCATCGGCGTCAACGGGGCCAAGTTTATGGACTATGCCCGCGCCAAATATTTTGCGCGCCAGGTCTCCGATTTGGAACCAGACCTGGTTATTTTATCGTTTGGCACCAATGAAGGACAGGGCAAGCTCCATGCCGAGTATTTGAAGCAAACCATGAATGCCCTGATCGACCCAATTCGGGAGCGCTGTCCGGGCGCAGCCATTATGCTCACCACGCCGGCAGATTCGTACCTTCGGGGCAAGGGATTCAACCCTTATCTGAAGGAAATGAGCGAAATTATCCGCGAATATGCCATGGAGAACGACTTTGCGCTCTGGGACCTGCACGCATTTTCCGGCGGGGAGAATTCCGCCATCCGCTGGAAAGCCAACGGACTGATGTCGTCCGATTCAGTGCATTATTCAAAAGCGGGCTACGCAGTGCAAGGAAAACTTTTGTACCAATCCATCATCAAAGCCTACAACGGGTTTGTAGAAGGCAAAAGATAACGCAATCATGCTTTTTTCCATAGAACCTGAAGAAAGGAAGGTTTTTGAAATGGTTGGCAACTGCGCCAGCGAACTGGGCATACCTGCTTACGTTGTGGGCGGCTATGTGCGCGACCGCTTGCTTGGGCGTGAAACCAAAGACATAGACGTGGTCTGTGTCGGCGACGGCATCCAATTGGCCGAACAAGTGGCTTCCAAACTGTCGCCCCGCCCAAAAGTGGTTGTGTTCCGCCGCTTTGGCACCGCCATGCTGCGCTTTGAGGGCATTGAACTGGAGTTTGTCGGGGCGCGGCGAGAAAGTTATGTTCCTGAAAGTCGGAAGCCGGAAGTCGAACTTGGGACCCTTGAAGACGACCAAAATCGCCGCGATTTTACCATAAACGCACTTGCAGTCAGCCTCAACGAAGGTTCTTTCGGATCCATAATCGATCCCTTCAACGGCCTGGCGCACCTCGAAAAGAAAATCATCAAAACCCCGCTCGATCCAGGGCAGACTTTTTCTGACGATCCATTGCGCATGTTGCGGGCCATTCGTTTTTCCAATCAACTGGGCTTTGCCATTGAACCGAACACCCTCAACGGTATCAAACTATACAAAAACAGGCTCCACATCATTTCAAAAGAACGCATCACCGGTGAAGTGGAGAAAATCCTGCAGACGCCCAAACCTTCCATCGGCTTCAACCTCCTGTTCGATACAGGTCTGCTGCAGCTATTCCTGCCCGAAGTTGCCGCCTTGCAGGGTGTGGAAGACCGGCAGGGCCGGGCGCACAAGGACAATTTCTACCACACCCTCGAAGTCCTCGACAACCTCTGCAAGCGCAGCGACAACATCTGGCTGCGCTGGGCAGCCCTCCTGCACGACATCGCAAAACCGGCCACAAAGCGCTTCGACAAGGAGCAAGGCTGGACCTTTCACGGCCACGAATGGCGGGGCGCCAACATGGTACCGGGCATCTTTCGGGGCATGAAGCTGCCGCTGGATTCAAAAATGGAGTACGTGAAAAAGATGGTGCTGTTGCACCTGCGTCCCATCTCTCTGACAAAAGAGCAGGTGACAGATAGCGCCGTGCGCCGCCTGCTCTTTGATGCCGGCGCTGACATCGACGACTTGATGAAGCTCTGCGAATCGGACATCACGACCAAGAACCCGCGAAAAATGGCGCGTTATCTGGAGGGTTATGAATACCTGAAAGAACGCATGTCTGGCGTGAGCGAGGCCGACAGGCTGCGTTTGTGGCAGCCGCCCATCACCGGAGAAGTCATTATGGCGGCTTTTGGCATCCCTCCTTCCAAGCAAGTGGGCATCATCAAAACAGCGGTGCGGGAAGCAATTCTCGACGGGCTGATACCGAATGACTATGAAGCTGGGTTTGAAAGAATGCTGGAGGAAGCTGCAAAGCTGGGCTTGAAGCGGGTGGATAAGTGATGCTTTATGGCTGTCCACCCTGGCCCCCTTCGTCCCCCTTCTTCGGCACCGGGTCATGCATCGGGTGTTCACTCCAGGGATGGCAGCGCAGTATCCGCCTGGCCGCCAGGTAAGTTCCCTTGAAAATGCCCCATTCTTGATTGGCCTCAATGGCGTAATAGGAACTTGTAGGCTGGTAGCGACATTTGTTGGCGCCCAACAGCGGAGAGATTAGGAGCTGGTAGGCTCTGATGGGTAGAATAAGGATTTGTTTGACAATAGCGGAAAGCATGGCGGCAAAGGTAAGGGCTAATCTGTACTTTCCTGCCATCATATCCCCAACACCATTGTTGTCGTCAAAATCCCTTTAAAGCTGCTTTGCGCCAAAGCACTGCACAGGGCGCTGACCCTTCCAGCGGAAGCCTTGCCCAGGGCTTTGGCGCAAAGCGCGCGTTCAAGGTTACAAATTATTCGTCACTGTACCAGAGCCCGACACCGCCGTTTTCACCTTTCCCTTAACACCCAATTTCACATCGCCGGAACCGGAAATGGCTACATCAGCTGAAGTGCCGCTCAAGGCCGAAGCATTCACGTCGCCAGAACCGGAAATCGCGATTTCCTGATTTTCGGCCCTTCCACTAAGGGTCATGTCGCTGCTGCCGGAAATAGCCACATCCAGGCTCTGAACATCGAAAGCACCCTTGAAATCGCCGGAGCCGCTGGTGGCGAGTTTAAATTTGTCTGCCTTGATAACAGAAAGCGCCTCGACATTCGTTGAACCACTGCCGGCTATTTCTGTTATCTGCCGGTAGGTCACGGTGATAATAGCCTTAAAGTTGCGCCAACTGCCATTTTTGGTGCTAATGCGCAGGGTATTGCCAACTACTTCCGTGACAATGTTTTCAGCATCAATGCCATTGAGATCAAGTTTTACACTTTCCGAGCTGCCTTCTTGCAAAATAATCTTGTCATATCCGCCGGAAATGGCGATCTTGTTAAAAGCGGGCAGGCTGCGGTTGACGTTGGTTTGGCCTGACAAGAAAAGGGGTATAAGGAACAACAAGGCCGGAAAAAGTAGATTTTTCATCGAAAAAATAGTTAAGGTTAGTGTCAAAAAAAGTTTTCAAACCCAGAGACATACCCGGTTGAAAAGAGTTGCTTCTTTAGGCATCTTTATCACTTTTCGGCGCAAACATCAAAATCCGTTTACTTTTGCGCCCGGAATGCCCCCCAAGCTATCTCGGACTCCTGTCCTGTTTAGTAGAAAAATCCGCCTTCCTTCTGGGTATGGCGAATGTTAACCGGCTTGTATTAAGCCAATTATTCGATATGTCAAAAAAATTACTCATAGTAGAATCGCCGGCAAAGGCGAAAACCATCGAAAAGTACCTGGGCGATGATTTTACCGTAAAATCGTCTTACGGCCATATACGCGATCTTGAAAAAGGCAATGACCTTGGGGTGGACGTAAACAACGGTTACAAGCCAAATTACGTAATACCCAGCGACAAAAACAAAACTGTCAAGGAGCTGCGCGACAGTGCCGCGCGCGTTTCGGAGGTTTGGTTGGCGACGGACGAAGACCGGGAGGGGGAGGCCATAAGCTGGCACTTGTGCGAGGTGCTTAAACTCAATCCCGCCACGACAAAGCGTATCGTTTTCCATGAGATCACCAAACCTGCCATCCAGAAGGCCGTGCAAAATCCGCGCAACCTCGACATGAACGTGGTGAATGCCCAGCAGGCCCGGCGTGTACTAGACCGCCTCGTGGGATGGGAATTAAGCGGTTTGTTGTGGAAAAAAGTAAAAGGTCAATTGTCTGCAGGCAGGGTGCAATCCGTCACCGTAAAGTTGGTGGTGGAGCGCGAGCGGGAAATCCAGCAATTTAACACCACGCCATATTTTAAAATCGTGGCGCAATTTTTTGCGAAAAACAGCCAGGGGAAAACCGTTTCTTTCAAAGCTGAAAGCCCCGCCCGTTTTGAAGATGCAGGAGGCGCAGAGGCATTTTTGCAAAAATGTATCAACGCCAAATTTTCGGTGAGCGGCATCGACGTGCGGCCAACACGCCGCAAACCGGCGCCACCCTTCACGACCTCCACCCTGCAGCAGGAAGCCAGCCGCAAAATGGGCTATTCTGTAAACCGCACCATGTCGCTGGCACAAAAACTGTACGAAGAAGGTTATATCACCTACATGCGTACCGACTCCACCAACATGTCGGAGACGGCCATACAAGCCATGGGCGCTGAAATTGTAAAGCAGTTTGGCAAGGAATACCACCACGAACGCCGTTTCAAGACCAAAAACGAGTCGGCACAGGAGGCCCACGAAGCCATTCGCCCGACCTACGTGGAGCGCCAGAGCATCAGCGGCAACCGTGACGAACAGCGGCTGTACGAGCTGATCTGGAAACGCGCCATGGCTTCTCAGATGTCGGACGCAGAACTGGAAAAAACAACAGTAGATATCGCCATCAGCACCCATCCAGATGGCAAATTGGTAGCCGAAGGCGAAGTGCTGAAATTTGACGGCTTTTTGAAACTGTACATCGAGAGCAGCGACGATGAAGAGGAAGAAGCACAGGGCATGTTGCCACCCCTGGCCAAAGGGCAAGTGCTCGACCTGGACGATATGGTGGCAACAGAGAAATTCACCCGGGCTCCGGCAAGGTACACGGAAGCCAGCCTGGTTAAAAAGCTCGAAGAGTTGGGCATTGGCCGCCCCAGCACCTATGCCCCAACCATTTCCAAGATTATGGAAGCCAACCGTGGCTATGTGGTGAAGGAAAGCCGGGAAGGCGAGGAGCGGATCTACCAGATCATCACGCTGAAGGACAACCAATTGGCCAAAAAGAAAGGAAAGGAGATCACGGGTACCACAAAAAACGTGCTCTACCCTACCGATATGGGCATGATCGTCAGCGATTTCTTGGGCGAACATTTCAAAAAGGTAATGGACTACGGTTTTACGGCCAGTGTAGAAGCAGAGTTCGACCACATTGCGGAAGGCAAAAAAGAATGGTCGAAAATGATCGACGCATTTTACATGCCCTTTCACGCCACCGTTGAAAAAACCTTGAAGGAGGCCGATCGGGCCAGCGGCGAACGCATCCTGGGCGCCGACCCTGAAACAGGCCGCACGGTGCTGGTGCGCATGAGCAGCCTTGGTCGTCCGGTGATTCAGATCGGCACCGGCGAGGAACTTGAGAAGGGAGAAAAGCCCCGCTACGCCAACCTCCGCCCTGGACAGACCCTTGAAAACGTCACCATGGAAGAAGCCCTCAACAGTTTCGCTCTCCCACGCGCGCTAGGCGAATTCGAGGGTGAAATGCTGGAAGTCAACACCGGCCGTTATGGCCCCTATGTCAAATTCGGCAGCACTTTTGTGTCGCTCAACCGCGGGGAAGATCCCTTTGAAACTACTTTTGAGCGGGCCGTTGAACTGGTAAAAGCCAAAATAGATGCCGATAAACCTTTGGGAACCTTCCAGAACGTGCCATTTACCAAGGGTAAAGGCCGGTTTGGCCCCTTTGTTAAATGGGCTGATTTGTTCATCAACATACCTGCGCGCTACAAATTTGAGACCATCACGCCGCAGGAAGCCATCGAACTGATCGAGGCAAAAATCGAAAAAGAAGCCAACCGCTATATCCACCATTGGCCGGAGGCCAACATATCCGTGGAAAACGGGCGCTGGGGTCCGTTTATCAAGTTTGGCAAAAAAATCATAAACCTGCCGAGGGTAGATGGCGGAAAAATGAACGCCGACCACGCTTTGACCTTGACGTTGGAAGACGTGAAAAAGATCATCATCGCCGAGGTTCCCGGTGCTTTCGACGCAAAGAAAGCAGCACCGAAGAAAAAAAAGTGATCGGTGATCGGTTGATCAGTGATTAGTAGCACAGCATGTTTTTCCAAATTGAAATTTGTTTTTCAGCCCTTTGTCAAGCTGCTGAAAAACATAAGCCGAAAAAGCGCCCAAATGCTGTGCCACCAATCACAGATCAACCGATCACCAAACACTATTCCTGGATATACCTCAGTTTAGCCATCCTGAATCGCTCGGTCCGCAACACGCGGCGAATGCCTTTGGCGGTTTCGCGCGGGCCGGTATCGACCGTCATCGTTACGAGCCATTCGGGCAGGTTTTCTGCCGAATCGGTTGAAATTACCTGCTCGGTGTACACCCAACCTGTTTTCCCGGGCACAAAGCGCCATTGTGTGGTACTGCGCCGGATGCGTTCAATGCCTTTTTTCTCTGGCAAATAGCTGGGCAGTGGCGTATTGACGATCGTCACCACTTTAGAAACGGGGTCTTGTTTCAATTTGCTGTGCAGGATGATGTCCCGGTCGCTCATCGGCCAGGGAAAATCATATTTTGCGTAGTAGTAAAACTCTGTATCAGACACACGCCGCAGGAGCCTGGCTTCCACAATTTTATAACCCCAATCCGTGTAGGTATCGAGGTCAGCGAACATGGTCGCAATACCGGCGAGTGAGGATTCCAGGCTAAAGGCCACCTTGATGTGCAACAGACCGTCGGTGCGCTGGTGGTAAAGGGTGATACCGTCCTTCTGGCCTTTAAACTCCCATTTGGTGGCAACCTGTGCGAACGTGGGAGAAAGAGCGTGGAGAAAAAAAAGGAGGATATGTGTTTTCATTGGCAGCTGGTTTTATTCTTTGATGTAGGCCAGCTTGGCGCTTTGATATTTTGGCTGGGAAACGTACCCGCGGATGTTTTTGATGGTTTCCCTGGGGCCTACGTCAATGGCCATATTTACCAGCCAATCGGGTAAGCTTCCACCCGGGTCGGAATAAATATAGTATTCCACGTACAACCACCCTCCCTGGCCTGGAACGATGGTCCATTTCGTTTTGGCAGTCTTGATACGCACAACACCGCTATTTTCTGGTATCGTTGCCGGTGCGGCCACGCTAGTCGCTACAATTTTCCTGGAAATAGGGTCTTGTTCGATATGGTTGTGCATAATGATGTCGCGATCATCCAGGGGCCAGGGGAAGTCGAGCCTGGAATAATAGACGGATTCTTTGTCAGAAGTCTGTGAAATAAGCCTTGATTCGGCCACTTTATAACCCCAGCCAGGATAGTTTTCCACTTCGCT
>CAYVPM010000091.1:0-2722 GCA_964453475.1 uncultured Saprospiraceae bacterium
TTTGCTCAGCTACAACAGCCGTGTAAATGATTACGGCAACAAAATTGGGCAGGGTGTGGCAGCCAATATCAACTTGCTTGGGTTAGATGCATCCTGGATGTTTCGGCACAATGTTTTTCTCGATATCAAAATACTATTGCGTCGCAAGGACAGCAGCGACGGCGCCCGGGATCGAACGACCAAATTCCTGAGTGCCGGCTTCCGCATGAATATCTGGAACCAAAACCTTGATTTTTAAAGCTATGGCCGCAACAGAACCGATCAACGACCTGCACCCGAGCGAAGCGCGGTGGTTTGCTGTGCGCACGCGTTCCAAGAGCGAAAAATTCGTAAAGCGCATGCTGGAGAAAAAAGGCGTTCTCGCCTACCTCCCTTTGCAACAATTTATGCGCAAATACAGCCGCAGCAAAAGGCTGGTTGAAAAACCGCTCATCAATTGTTATGTCTTCGTACAGATTACCCAGGGGCAGTATGTACCCGTCCTGGAAACTGAAAACGTGACAGGTTTCGTAAAATTCAACAAGGACCTTATTGCCATCCCGGAGGCAGAAATCGACATCATTCGACGCGTCACCCTCGAAGAAGGGCTGGATGTAAGTGCTGAGGCCGGCAGTTTTGAAGCCGGGGAATGGGTAGAAATTACCGCAGGCACCTTGATCGGGCTTAAAGGCAGGATCGTCAAAAAGGAGGGAAAACGGAACTTTCAGATAGAGCTAGGCAGTTTGGGCTTGAGCTTGTACATCTCGGTGGATGCTGCGCTTTTGGATATCGTCCGGTAAGCTGCTGCCGCTTTAATCCTACAAGGCAGCCAGGGCTTCTTTTTGGGCTTTTTTGAGGCTTTTTGCCACCAGGTCATAGCTATGGTCGATCAATTCGCGCAGCAATGGGCCATCCAGACTGCCTTCGAAATCCACGGTGTTCCAGTGTTGTTTGTTCATGTGCCAGCCTGGCTGAACCTCCGGGTAGCGTTCCCGCAGCTCAATGGCGTATTCAGGGTCGCATTTCAGGTTGACGCTGAAGGACGCTGCATCGAGGCCGGTAATGGCGAATATTTTGCCCATCACCCGCAGGCAGAGGGTGACCTCATCGAAGGGGAAATCCTCCGAGCTGCCTTTTTTTGAGAGCGCGTATTGGCGGAATTGTTCAATATCCATACTAAAACAACCCGTGAAGCTCCGCCTGCACCATCTCCAGCACCTTGGCGGAATGTTCCTGGTTAGAAGAAAAATCAAGGTTGTCGACGTTGATCACGAGCAGACGGCCTTCTTTGTAGCTATTGATCCAGTTGTCGTAGCGGTCGTTCAGGCGCTTGAGGTATTCGATGCTGATATTGCCTTCGTAGTCGCGGCCCCGCATCTGGATATGCTCTACCAGGGTGGGGATGCTTGCTTTCAGGTAAATGAGCAAGTCAGGCGCTTTCACTTGTGAAACGATGGACTGGAACAACGTGAGGTAGTTCTCAAAGTCGCGGCGTTCCATAAGGCCCATATCGGCCAGGTTGGGCGCGAAGATGAAGGCGTCTTCGTAAATGGTGCGGTCCTGGATCACCGTGCGGTTCCCTTGCAGTATTTTCAGTACTTGCTGGTAGCGGCTGGACAGAAAAAAGACTTGCAAATTAAATGACCAACGCTTCATGTCCAAATAAAAATCGGACAGGTAAGGGTTGTTCTCGGTGTTCTCGTAGTGTACATCCCAACCAAAATGGTGGGCCAGCATTTCTGTAAGGGTCGTTTTGCCTGCGCCGATATTTCCAGCAATGGCTACGTGTTTGATAATTGTTCTTTCTGTGGGCAATCCAGTGTTCATGGAAATTTCGGACTTCGTTTTCTCAGTAAGTTTTACAGCAGCGAAGGTAGGTGTTCGCAATACTTTTGAATGCTTCAAGGCATGAATTTTACTAACATCCTGCACATAAAACTATATTTGCTGCTGGCGTTCAACGAGAAACACGGCAATTTAAACGGGTGAGAAGCGCCAATCATCTAAGCTTTTTGGGGAGCGCGGATAGTTTTGCGTACTTCGTCCCTGATAATAGAGGATGCTGCCCGGTAACATATTAAAACAGCGTTTATGTCTATCAAAGGTTCCGGATCAACAAGTTGGCTCACGTGGCTCGGTATTTTCGCCGTCGCAGCGTTAGCCGCTTTTTTTATCACCAACAAGTTTTTTCCCGAAATAATCGAACAAATGGCCGCAGGCATTATCGCCCTTTTCGCCTTGCTCTTTGGACTTGTTTTCAGGAAAAAGAAGAACTGAATTTGACAAAGGGGCGGCATTTAGGTGAATGTGACAGCTTTAAAACAAAACAATACGATGCTGATTTCAATCAAAAACATGAACAAAACCTACATCATGGGCTCCGAAAAAGTGGAAGCGCTCAAAGATGTTACCATCAATATCCGCGAAAACGAGTACGTCGCATTGATGGGGCCATCAGGTAGCGGCAAATCG
Source organism: uncultured Saprospiraceae bacterium (assembly GCA_964453475.1). GTDB lineage: Bacteria > Bacteroidota > Bacteroidia > Chitinophagales > Saprospiraceae > M3007. The sequence continues at coordinate 2,452 of CAYVPM010000091.1, forward strand.
ACCCTGATGAACCTGATGGGCTGCCTTGACTCCCCTACCCGGGGCGAATACTGGCTCAACGGCAAGGAGGTGAGCACGATGGAAGACGGCGAATTGGCAGAAGTGCGCAACCGCGATATCGGCTTCGTATTCCAAACCTTTAACCTGCTGCCCAGGCTCTCCGCCCTGGAAAATGTGGCTCTGCCCCTTGTGTACGCTGGTGTAAGCCGGGAAGAACGCAGGGAAAAAGCCCGGAAAACACTGGAATCTGTCGGCTTGGGCGACCGTGTGA
>CAYVPM010000091.1:2732-7851 GCA_964453475.1 uncultured Saprospiraceae bacterium
GCTGTCCGGTGGCCAGCGCCAGCGCGTAGCCGTAGCACGCGCGCTTGTGAACAGCCCGGCAATCATATTGGCCGACGAGCCAACCGGAAACCTCGATTCCAAAACCAGTGCCGAAATCATGGGCCTGTTCGAAGAAATCCACCAAAAAGGCAATACCGTGATCGTGGTGACCCACGAGATGGACATCGCCATGCACGCGCACAGGATCATCCGCCTGCGCGATGGCCTGGTGGAAAGCGACGAGCGGAACGAGAACATTGTCCGCGTTTCAAACGTTTCAACTTCCGACGCGAACGTATAAACAACCCTGATCATGATACAATACAGCTGCCAATTCGCTTTTGTTTGGTTTTTGGCAGCTGTATTTTCAAGTGTTTTTGTCACCCGGGTAAGCGCCCAAACAGGCGGCTTCAGCGCCGGCAAAAGTTTGCATGAGCTGCAACTTTCTATTCACCGCAGCGCGCCCATTGCATTTTCCCCTAATTTATTGCAACATGAAAAGCTTACCTTTACGGACGCTTTTCTCCATCCAGCCCCAAAGCAGGGGATTTTCCTGCCGCAATGGTCGGCAGAGGACCTGCCGTTCTTTTGCAAAATAGAGCACGATTGGGCTAAAACCAGGCAACGTATCCCGCTGAAATTCAGGCTCGGATCGGTGGATTATGTAGATTGGCTGGAAGGAAAAAGCTGGGACAAACTTCGGTATTGAACATGCAACCCGTAAAAGTCAACATCTTCATCTCCCATGCGCCTGAAGACTGGCAGCAGTTGAACAAGCTGCTGCGCTGGCTCTACCCCATGCGCGATGAAGTGAACATCTGGTACAACAGGCCACCGCCACCGCCACCGGAATTGTCCATCCCCTGGCAACTGCTGCTTTTTTGGTATATCCCACCTGACAACCGCCAGAAATACTACAAAATCATCAAGGCGCGCCGGGAAAAGGCGCATATTTACCTGTTCCTGACCAGTTATAAATCACTCAGCGACCGGAATGTGGAAGAAGACATCGAGGTGGCTGCCACCCGCCGCATCGCCGGTGACGATCATGTTGGGCCCTTTGTTTTCCCCGTTATCCTGAGCCCCTCTCGCTGGAAGCAAGAATCGCGGCTGGCAGGCTTTACCCCGATGGCCAATGGCATCCCATTGACGACGTACAAAGTAGAAGAAGACGGTTATCTGGCCGTTACCGAAGAATTGTCGGCCCTCCTCAAAGTGTTGCAAAACAGGCTCGGTGAGGCAAAATTTTACAAATCACGGCTGGAACCTTCGGGTAATGTTCAGTTGAAAGCAGGAAGCAGCGTTGGGCAACCTTATCTGGGCGAATCGGATGACGACCTGGCATATCAGGAAATAGAGCCTTTCCAGCCCCCTGAATGGCTGGGCTGGGCCATCATCCTTTTTCTGGTCATTTCCGTACTGAGCACCATGACCCCAAAGCGCCTGACCATCGGCCGGTACGACAATATCGAGAACGCAGAAGAAAAGCCACTGGAGTTTCGACGGGAACGCCCGATGATGCCCCCGCCCGACAGCATTGTTTTCCCTCCAGCCGACTAAGGCTTTAATGCGCTCTTTTTTGTCTCTTCCTGATTTAGGGCTACTTGCTTCGCAGGTTCGTCTTATTTTGAGCCGTATTTTTCCGCTCAACGTTATCCATTATCTATATGAAACAAATTCTTAGCCTGTTTTTCGCCTTTACATTCCTTGCTGTTACTGCCCAGGAAGACCGGAGTTTGGTACAAACCTATCCCGCCATGGCAAGCCAAGGGGAGTTCCTTGGCGATATTGCGCCTTTGCGCGAAACTACCCCGATCACAGATATTGCAGCTCCCGGAACTGGCAAGCTTTATGAAAAACGAAACTATTTTTTTGGCAATGAAGCCAAGAACCCAAACCCGCAGCCACAGGGCGGCGACCCATTGGTAAAGCCAAACACTGCAGCCGACCGCGGATCAAACCCTCAAATCATCCCGGGCTTCAATTTCGAAGGGCTGCACGACCCTGCCGGGGTATACCCGCCCGACCCCAGTGGCGACATCGGCAAAAACCATTACGTTCAAATGGTGAACACCTTCGGTGGCGCCTGGATACAGGTTTGGGACAAAGAGACCGGCCTCTCCGTCTATGGTCCTGCGAAAACCTCCACCATTTGGTCGCAAGTTGGCACAGAGAGCATCGGCGACTGCATCATCCAGTACGATCACACTGCCGAGCGCTGGCTGTTGATGGAAATGCTGGGCTCCGGTATCAACGAACTGCTCATTGCTGTATCGAACAGCAGCGACCCAACGGGTGGATGGAAGGCTTACCGAATACAAACCTTGGGCTTTCCCGATTACCCAAAACTTTACGTGTGGCACAATGCCTATTTTATCACCATAAATGAAATTTTCAATGGCAACAAGTGCTCCGGATACGCCCTCAAGCGCTCTGCCATGCTGGCCGGTGAGGCGAGCATTGATATTTACCGCTTCAACATGCCCAATTTCCAGGGCATTTCCTTCCAGCCCGCAACCGGCGCCGACTGGGATGGAGGCCCTCCGCCTCCGCCCGGCAGCCCAGGGTATATTTTCCGGATTTATGACGACGCCTGGAATGGCGGGCAAGACCACCTGGAGATATGGGAGGCATTCGTAGATTGGAATAACTCCACCATGAGCCATATCGATGGCCCTTCCCTGCTTTACCCGGCTCCCTTTGAGACAAGGGTTTGCTTTGGGAATGTTTTTTCCTGGGATTGTATTGAGCAGCCAGGCACCTCCCAAAGGATTGCCGCGCTGGAAAACACCATCATGTACCGCGCCCCTTACCGCAATTTTGGCGACCACGAATCTGTAGTGCTCAATCATATTTCGGATGTTTCTGGCGTAGTAGGGAATGGCGGCGACGCCCAGGTCCGCTGGTATGAATTACAAAAAACCGGCAGTGGGGATTGGCAATTGCACCAACAGGGCACCTATGCCCCCGACCTGCAAACCAACCGTTTTATGGGCACCATCTGCATGGATGAGGCTGGCAATATTGGCCTGGGGTACTCCGGGTGCAGCCAAACCCTATACCCGGGACTTTACCTGACAGGCCACCGCGCCGGCGACCCATTGGGGGAAATGACGCTCGACGAGTACACCCTGGCTGCAGGCGGGGCAAGCCACGGTTCCAACCGCTGGGGCGATTACAGCAGCCTTGCCGTTGACCCTTACGATGGACGCACCTTTTGGTTTACCGGGGAATACCAGCCCAACAGCAATGATGTTTGGGGCACCCGGATTGGCTCTTTCAGGGTGCAACGCGACACCTACGATATAAAGCCCGAATTACTTTTAGCGCCTGAGGCATCGCCTTTTTTGGGGAATATGGAACAAGTGAAAATACGGGTAAAAAACGGCGGCCTGGCGCCTGCCAGCAATTGCAGCGTCTCCCTGATATTTGAAAACAACTTTGTGGTCACAGACAACATCAATGCGACTATCAATGAAGGAGAATATGTGGATCATGTTTTCAGCCAAACCATTGCGATGCCCACGTCCGGAAAGAATTACAAATTCCGGGTCGTCACCCATTGGGACAAAGATCAGTTTTTCAGGAATGACACCCTCGATGCCATGGTGCAAAAACTCACGTCCAATGACGCGGCAATGGCAGGAAAACACAACCTGCCAAGCCTGGTATGCGGTACGGAGACCGACTTCTCCCTCATCCTGCGCAATGCCTCCGGTGTACCCATGCACAGCGCGAACATAACCTGGCGGGTCAACACCCAAGCCTGGAAGGTGTACAACTGGACGGGAACCCTTGGGCCCGGCGAGCGGGACACCATAGAACTCCATGCCACCGGGATCGCGGACGGGCAGAACGCCTTACGGGCCATTACTTCCCTTCCTAATGGTGTTCAAGACGAAAAAATCAACAATGACACCTTGTTCGTCAAGTTTTTTGGCAATACAGATGGCACCTATCTTTCGGCAGAGTCGAGCACCAGTTTTGGCATCCTGCATTGGGAGCTAAGAAACCTGGCAAACGGCTTACTCGCCCAGGGAGAAGTAAGCGCCCTGCAGCCAAATGCACAGATATGCAGCGACGACAACCAATGTTACAAAGTAGCACTCAAAGCGTTTTCTTTTAACTGGAGCGGACATTTTGTACTTAGGGATATATTCGGAAAAGTGCTTGTTGAAATCACAGAAGCAAATGCCACCGAAAACGTCGTGACCATCTGTGTGCCGGCCCGGCAACAAGTCGACTTTGGCGCGCTGGAACTGGTGTCGCCCATTTCCGGGCCGAACCTGACCGCTTCAGAGCCTGTCAGCGTCAAGTTCCGAAATTTTGGCCTCGCCCAGCAAGGCAATGCCAGTGTTTCCTACAGCCTGAACGGGGGCGCTGCCAAGACCGAAATACTGCCAGGGCCCTTCGCTCCCGGTCAAACCGTTACCCATACGTTTGCAGGCACGGAGGACCTGAGCGATATTGGATCGGTGTACAATTTCAAGCTGGGCGCCACCGTAACGGGAGATCAAAACACCGTAAACGACACGATTTCGGCCATTGTCGTGAAACGCTACCTGCGCGAACTGGAATTGTTGTCCATTGACGCAAGCGCCGCCTGTGGCGACAGCAGCTTTGCCTTCATCAATATTTTGGTGAAAAACAACGGCATCGGCGACCAACATATTTTCGACGTAGCCTATTCGCTGAACGGTGTGGTACAGCCCAGCATTCCAAACAACATCCTCTTTGCCGAACCCGACCAAAGCGCAGTGGTACCGCTGTATATCCCAAACTTTAAAACTGGCAACAATACACTGCTCTTGAGCATCAACAACGTAGACGGTATGGGGCCCGATGAAATACCGGCAAACGACGCAGGCAGCATCAGTTTCAACATAGACCCCGGCAGTCAATTGCTTGAGCTGCTGTTTTCGCCCGACAACAAGCCGGAAGAGAGCTCCTGGGATATCATCGATAATGTTGGCAATATCTTGTATTCAGGCGGCCCTTACTCCGAGCCAATGAGCATTAACCTGGAAAGTGCCTGCATGAAAACCGACAGTTGCTATCGCTTTCGCATCCACGATACGGGCGGCGATGGCATGATGGGCGGCTTTGTTTCCGTAACCCT
>CAYVPM010000092.1:0-7849 GCA_964453475.1 uncultured Saprospiraceae bacterium
GCAGGTGTTCGCGCAAAACACAACGGGGACTTTCACCTTTCAGCCAGGCATGGTGTATGGAACGATCTATTACATCTCGCGCGTGGCAGGCAATCCGTCGGGCGGTTTCCCCAATCCTGCAGACCCATGTTTCTCCGTAGCCACAGGCCGCCCGGTGGTGTGGCATGAAAACCCTGTCCCCAATGCCGGGCTGGATAAATCTATATGCGGCGATACTTTGTCGCTGGCTGCCATTACAGCTGGCTACAGTGGTGTTTGGACACAAGTGCTTGGCCCAGGATCGGCTGCGTTCTCTGTCCCGACCAGCACGGACAGCGATGTCTCCGTCAACCTTTTTGGCACCTACATTTTTCAGTGGACGGAGACAAACAACGGTTGTGTTGGCAGTGACCAGGTGATATTCCGTTTTTATGACACCCCCGACATGAACGCGTTGACGCAGGTTTGCAACAACACCAATACCCAATACGCGGTGTCGTTCACGGTCACCGGCGGTACGGCTCCCTATACCGTGACCGGGCTTCCCGGCGGGTTTACGGGCAATGTTTACAACTCAAGCCCGATTGCAAGCGCCACGCCTTACAGTTTCCAGTTGACCGATGCGAATGGCTGCGCTGTTGGGCCAATTAACGGCGTGGAAAACTGTGTTTGTGCCACCGATGCAGGCACCATGCAGACGGCGCCCCTCGTGTTTTGTGCCAACAGTCCCGCCACAGGCGTTTGGGACAACAACGGCAATACCGATGGCGACGACATCATTCGTTTTATCTTGCACAGCACGCCCGGCGCAACCCTTGGCGTTGTGTATGCAACCAATCCACAGCCGACCTTCAACTTCGTCCCGCCCCTTCAAACAGGCATTACTTATTATATTTCTGCCATTGCCGGCAACAATTCGGGCGGCAATGTGGACCTGAATGACCCATGCCTGAGCATTGCCCCTGGGGTGCCTGTTCAATGGAAGCCCATGCCAGGCGCGACCATAACCGGCGATGCCACCCTTTGTGCCGGCGATGCGGCAACGATCACGTTTTCGGGTACAGGCACCTACCCATTGCTCATAAACTATTTGGACGGCGGTATTGCCAGCAGCGTTACCCTCAACAACAATCAGCCCCTGGTATTGAACCCGGTTCATGCCAGCACTGTGGTGTACAATTTGTTAAGCGTCGCAGATGGCAGCTTGCCCACCTGCACCACGCTGCTCAACGGAACGGTGACCATTACGGTAAACCAGCCCGTGAATGCCGGGATCGCCAATGACCCACTGGAGTTTTGCGCGGGCACGAACCTGAATATCGTTTTGTCCAACCTGATTACCGGGGCAGATTTTGGCGGCCAATGGACGGAGACATCCGCCAAGCCCTCGCTTCCCGGCGCTTTTAACGCAGCCCTGGGCGAGTTTAACACCAGCGGGCAGCTGCCCGGCGAGTACACGTTCCGCTACCGTTTAACGGCGCTTGCACCATGCCTCAGCGATGAAGAAACCGTAAGCATTGTCATCCACCCGACGCCAACGGCAGATGCCGGTGAAGACCAGGCCATCAATTGCAACCAGACAGTCGTTACCCTGGGCAACAACAATACCAGCCCAGGCATCTACGGCTGGGTTTTGGGTACCTTGCCTGTTGGCAATACCCGGCAGATATTTGTCGCCGATGCCGGTACCTACACGTTATTGGTGACGAACACAGCGGGTTGTACCGCCTCCGATGAGGTGACGGTTGTGCTCGACTCCCAGACTCCGGTGGCGGAAGAAATTTCCCTGAACGGCATCCGCTGTTTCGGAGAGGCGAACGGCTCTATTTCCATTGATATGGCAAGTGCTGCCCACCTCCCCCTGGTGTATGCGTTGAACGACGGACCGTTTCAGCAAAGCCCGGTTTTCAACAACCTGGGTCCTGGGGATTATTTTGTCACCTTATTGGACCCTAATGGCTGCGAATCCACTACAGCCCAGTTGACTTTAACACAACCAGATCAACTTTTGGCCGATCTTGGCGCGGATATTGAAGCGCTGTTGGGCGATTCGGTGCATTTGAACCTTGAAGCGGCGGTGCAGCCTGCTGATTTGAAAGCCATCACCTGGCAGCCTTTGCTCGATTCTTCCCTAACCCGGAAGCCCTGGGAACAAAACTTTTTGCCATTACAGTCCTGGCGCGTCACCGTCACCGTGGTTGATTCCAACGGTTGTATTGCCCAGGACGAGGTATTGGTACGCGTCGACAAGCCCAGAAACGTCTACATCCCCAATATTTTCAAACCGGAAACCGGTCAGGAACCTTTCTTCTACATTTACGGCGGGAGCGATGTCGCTGAAGTGGAGTCGTTTATCATTTTTGATCGCTGGGGAAACCAGGTTTTTGAAATGAAAAACTTTATGCCCAACGAGCCCGCCAAGGGTTGGGACGGGCGGTTTAATGGAGCGCTCCTCAACCCAGGCGTTTTTGTGTATCAAGCATCCATCAGGTTTATCGATGGTGAGAACATTCTGTTCAAAGGTGACCTAACATTGGTCCGATAATTCGTTTGAAATGAAATTTTACTCCCTGCTGGCCATTTTTACAATGGCAGCATATTCCGTCAAGGCTCAACTACCCCCACCATGCGCGCCCGGCCAGGCGCCTGCTGAAGATTGCGATATAACTTGCATCTATTGCAACTTCAATGGATTGAACAGTTCCACCATGAATTACTCTGCAGGGCCGGCTACGGGCTTCTGTGGTTCCATTGAAAATTCACAGTGGCTGGGATTTATTGCCGGCGCTCCACAGGCTACGTTTACTGCAACGCCCACGGGCTGTACCAACGGTGATGGCGTTCAGATTGCCTTATACGACGATTGCAACTCCCCGCCTATTGACTGCAACGGCGGGTCGATGGGCAATGGCGGCAACCCGGTCAGCCTGTTCAACGTTCCGCTTACGCCCGGAACAAACTACTATTTGCTTATTGACGGGTTTGGTGGCGACCAATGTAGTTTCAACATCACCGTTGACCCACCAATTGCGGTTATTGCGCCACCCATCGGCAACAATATCGGCCCCATTCAAGGCCCTAACCCCGTTTGCCCAGGTGCAACGGTGACCTATACCATTCCGCCGGTTGCCAATGCAGGCGCCTACAATTGGTCGGTACCAAATGGCTGGCTTATCAATGGCATGAGCTCTCCCCAGCAAATACTGGCAGCAGACGGCGGCAATTCAGTGCAAATTACCTTCGGAGCTAACAGCGGCACAATATGCGTACAAGCGGTAAACTCCTGCAATTCAAACGGGCCTTCTACCTGCAAATCAATTATTGTCGCGCCCATTCCGCCGACCAATTTGCCGCCCGCAAACGTTTGTTTTGAAGATGCCCCGTACACCTTGCCCTGGGGCCTTCAAGCACCCATGTCAGGATTGTATCAAACGACCATGACTTCCTATCTGGGCTGCGACAGCATCGTGCGCCAACAGGTCAACATTAAAAACCCGCTGCTGACCTTTTTGACGCCCCAAACCATTTGCGCCGGCGATTTTGTTTCAATTTGTGGCGTGCCCTATTTCACGAGCGGCAGTTTTGCCCATATGTGTCAATCCTATCAGGGATGCGACAGCGTCATTAATTTTTCCATTGCAGTGCTCAATCCCGTGGCCAATATCAACGGCGGCGGCACCATCACCTGCAATAACAGCTCCATAACTTTGACAGCCTCTCCCTCCCAAACCGGGACTATTTTCAATTGGAGAACACTTGCCGGGCAATCGTTGAGCAATACCAATAGCCTGGTCGTCACAGCAGCCGGTACGTACATCCTGACCGCCACGCTCAATGGCGGTGGCGTGCAATGCATAAAACGGGATACCATTATCATTGGGTCGAATACCATTCCGCCAACCTTGTCGGCCACTGGCGGCACCTTGAATTGCACGGTCAGTTCGGTGACATTATCGGCCAGTTCCAATGCAAACCCACCCACCTGGGCATGGAGCGGCCCCAACGGCTTTACTGCTACTATCGCCAATCCAACGGCTTCTTCCCTCGGCACCTATACCGTCACGGTGACCAACGGCGGTAATGGATGTTCAGCTACCGCAACAGCTACTGTCCTCGGAAATACCACACCGCCAAGCATCAGCACATCGGGCGCTACGCTTACCTGTACGATAACTTCTGCCCAGATCAGCGTTCAATCGACACCTGGCACGGTGAAATTTCAATGGACTGGCCCAAATGGGTTCAGCTCAACGCTGCAATCCCCTACGGTGCTTGACCCAGGCACGTATTCCGTCATTGTCACGGATACGCTTAACAATTGCACCGCCAGCGGCTCCGCCATCGTTGCCCTGGACAACGCCCCGCCCGGCGCCAATGCGGCAACAACCGGGGTCATCAGTTGCACCACGCCTGCCGTTGTAATTAATGGCGGCCCAGGCACTGCCGGGAATACTTTTTCCTGGACAGGCCCCAACAATTTCACGGCGGCGGTCCAAAACCCAACAGTAACAGCAGCAGGATCCTATACCGTTCTGGTTACCGGTACAAACGGCTGCAGCAGCACTGCCTCCACGCCCGTGACAGGCGATACAATTCCGCCCAATGCTGATGCAAATGGCGGCATCGTAACCTGCGGTACACAGAGCATCAACCTGAGTGGCATTTCCAGTACCCAGGGCACAACCTTCGCATGGGATGGCCCCGCTGGCTTTATGTCAACCATGCAAAATCCGATGGTATCAGATTCCGGCCTGTACACCCTGACCGTCACAGGGCCAAATGCCTGTACCACTACTGCAACAGCCTTTGTTTTGGGCGATTTCGAGCTGCCCGATGTCAGCGCGACAGGCGGCAGCATCACTTGTACAGAATCCACCGTTACCATTTCAGCCAGCAGCAACACGCCCGGTACAACTTTTAAATGGACAGGACCAGGCGGGTTTATGTCGACCATGCCCCTTGTTAGCGTTGGAACGGTCGGAAACTACGTTATGACCGTTACGGCGCCCAATGGCTGCCAAGACACTGCCATTGCGCAAGTATTGCCGGATGCCAATTTGCCCAATGCGTCTGCTGACAGCGGAGAGCTTACCTGTACCGACACCAGCATCGTCCTGAACGGCGGCACTACCTCACAGGGCGTAAGCCTTGCCTGGGATGGCCCCAATGGCTTCACCTCCACCTTGGAAGACCCCACCGTCACCGTTGAAGGGACTTATACCCTTACCGTGACCAATCCGTTGAACGGCTGCACTGCAGCAGCAACGGTCATTGTCCCCTTGAACAACACAGAACCGGGGGCGGAAAGTTTGGGCGGCGCCTTGACTTGCGCAGCGCCAAACTTAGACCTAAGCGGTTCGTCTCCAACAAACGCCGTCACCTGGAGTTGGGCGGGGCCAGGCGGGTTCAGCTCGAACCTCCAAAACCCGAACATTGCCGTAGATGGCAGTTATGTACTGACCGTTACCAGCACCGCAAATGGCTGTACCTCAAGCAGTACTGCGGTTGTTGTCCTGGATCAAACAGCCCCGCAAGCGGTTTCCAGCACCGGGACGCTTACTTGTGCACTCGATTCCCTGACCCTGAACGGCAGCGCGGATGTAGCCGCGACCTTTGAATGGAATGGGCCAGGTGGCTTTGTTTTTTCAGGCCAAAATCCGGTGGTTATAAATCCAGGCGACTATACCCTGGTCGCAACAGCCAGCGGGAACGGCTGCGTTGACACCCTTGTTGTTACCGTAGATCAGGACATTGTACCGCCAGGGGCAACGGCAAGCGGCGACACCATCGATTGCAATAACCCGCAAATTCCCATCTCGGCCAACACAACAACGGGCCTTGACTTTCAATGGACCGGGCCAGGGAATTTCAGTTCAAACCTTCAAAACCCATTAGTCGCCGCTGGCGGTGTTTATACCGTAACCACTACTGGCGCAAACGGCTGCAGCAGTACTGCAATGGCCACGGTGGCGCTTGATACCGATCCGCCGAACATTACAGCTACTGCAAACGATATTATTACCTGCTTTGCAGCTTCTGTCAATATTCAGACCACCATTACGCCTGACTCGACCTTGCAAAGTGTGCTTTGGACTGGCCCAAACAATTTCAATGCCACCGTCATCAGCCCACTGGTTGTCGCAGGCGGAACTTATACAATTGTAGCCACTGGAGTAAATGGCTGTACGGCTACGGAAAATATTTTCGTCCAGGAAAATACGGCTCCTCCGGATGCTGCCGCAACGGGCGACACCCTGACATGTTCCCAAATCACGGTAACCCTGGATGGCGCATCGCAGACCCTGGGCACTACCTTCAACTGGACGGGTCCCAACGGCTTCATTTCTATGGACGAAGACCCGATTGCCAGTTTTGACGGCGCCTATACCCTTACCGTGACGGCGCAAAATGGCTGTACCACGAGCGCAGTAGCCATCGTGCAAATTGATACACTGGCGCCAACAGCAGCAGCCCTAAGTGCAAACGATTTGGATTGTGACGACTTGAGCTCGGTGCTGACCGGAAGTTCCCAAACACCCGGGGCGACGTATCTGTGGAGCGGCCCTAACAATTTCAACGCCAGCACTGCGGTCACAACAGCCAACCTGGCAGGCGTTTACATTTTACAAGTCACCGGCCTGAACGGCTGCACCGCCAACAGTTCAGCGACCATCAGCGAGGATGTATCAGCACCTGATGCCAGTGCCCAGGGCGGCACCGTAGACTGTATTTCGGGACAGCTCAATTTGAGCGGAAATTCTGCTACCAATGGCGCCAGCTTTGCCTGGACGGGCCCCAACAATTTTAGCTCGACACAGCAAAACCCGCTTGTTTCCATGCCAGGGACTTACCTGCTGACGGTAACCGGGCCAAATGCCTGTACCACAACGGCAACAGCGACCGTGCTGGAAAACACTTCATCGCCCGTAGTTTCCCTGGACGGAGCCGCCCCGCTTACCTGTCAAACGACCGCGATTACCCTGACCTCGACCATCAGCACCATGGGCGCAACCGGCGTGTGGACAGGGCCGAACAACTTCACGGCCAGCACGGCTGACATCACAATTTCAACGCCTGGCACCTATACGTACACCGTTACTGCCCAAAATGGCTGTATTTCAGCGCCCTCGCTCAACATTATCCAGGATATAGTGCCGCCGCAAAATGTCAGCGCAACAGGTGGGCTGTTGAACTGCTCTTTCCCAAGCATTTCCCTGCAAGGCAATTCCAGCACGCCGGAAGCGACATATTCCTGGACAGGGCCGGGCAATTTTACGTCTTCGCAGCAAAACCCTACCGTGAGCACCGCGGGGACCTACACCCTGGTGACGCTCAATCCGCTAAATGGCTGCACGGCTTCCGCGACCGCGCTGGTCACGCAAGACCCGACCGTGCCGGATATTTCAGTGCAAGCAGATTCCCTGACCTGCAGCACCACATCCATCGTGTTGAACGCCAGTACCATGACCTCCAATGTCACTTTTGTTTGGTCAGGCCCAAATAATTTCAGCTCCACGCAAGAAGACCCCCAAACCAGCGTGCCAGGCCAGTACACCGTCGTGGCAACGGCCCAGAGCGGCTGCACAGCGGTGTTTAATTACACCGTAACACAGAACATCAACCTGCCGAACCTAACAGCCAGTGGCGATACCATCACCTGCACGCAGACGTCGGGGCAGGTCAACAGCAGTTCCAGTACCCAGGGCGTAAGTTTTGCCTGGACGGGGCCGGGGAATTTCAGCTCAAACTTGCCGTCACCCTTCTTAAACATTCCTGTCACGTATACCATTGTGGTCACAGAGTCAAAAGTATGCAGCTACAGCTCACATGCAATCTTCGTACATGATTTGAATTCGCCCTTCTTAACGGC
>CAYVPM010000093.1:0-7843 GCA_964453475.1 uncultured Saprospiraceae bacterium
GTTGGCAGCTTTTTGGGCCTATGAGGGTTGGAACACGGTGGGCTTTATCGGTGGTGAAATCAAAAACCCGAACCGGAACCTGCCGCTTGCCTTGTTTTTTGGCATGTTGGTCATCATGGGTGCTTACGCATTGGTGAATTTCACCTATTTGTATGTTTTACCCATTGACCAGTTGGTGGATGTGCACGTAGCAAAAAACGATATTGCTGCCGTGGCGGTGGTGCGGCATTTTGCCGGAGGATTGGGCGCGACTTTGATATCCATCATTATTTTGATCACCACATTGGGTTGCACCAACAGCACCATCCTCATGCCCCCGCGCGTGTACCAGGCGATGGCGCAGGACGGTTTGTTTTTTAAACGCGCTGCGGATATTCATCCTGTGTACAATACCCCGAATCCGGCGCTTTGGATGCAGGGATTATGGGCATGCCTGTTGGTATTATCGGGAAGTTTCGATCAGTTGACCGATATGCTGATATTCGCGGCCTTCTTTTTTTATGGAGCTACGGCATTTGGCGTGTTTGTAATGCGCCGCCGCGAACCGGATGCTGAACGCCCGTACAAAGTTTGGGGCTACCCTGTTGTTCCGGCTTTGTTCGTACTGTTTTGTGTGGCTCTGATCATCATAACGTGCATTAATCACCCCCGTGAGGCGGGCTTGGGCATTGTTTTGATGTTGACAGGCGTGCCGATGTATTGGTGGTGGAACCGGAGTAAGGCATAAATGGGCCTCTTTGGCAATGGTGTTTGACTTTTAAAAATTTCCCCACCTGTCACTTCCCATTTGTTGTTTGTTTTCGCAAGTTCTGAACAAATTCTATCGAAACTTCAGCAAAAACGGCAACTTCTTCATCGCTCCAATGTGGAAATTTTTGAATGGTTTTAAGGGTAAATATTCGAATTTGCTCTTCTCGCCCTTTTTGGATACCTTCTTGGCGTCCTTCCTCGCGTCCTTCCTTCATCCCTTCCCGCTTAAAAGCCTTTTTCCATTTTTCAACAAAGATTTCAGGAATGGCATCTACCCAACTGTACTCTGTATCGGGCAAGTCTTTGCTTAGGTTCTTGACTTCAGACTGTGGCATGTGGTATAGTTTTACTAAGTAAAGTGTTAGCGATTGAAAAAGGATTTTTTCACGGTTATCCTGGGAAATTCGCACCCCAAAAGTAAGGATTTTTTTCCAGTTTTCGCGAACCAAAGCCTCATTTCTAGCGAATTTCAAGGCTAAAAAAAGGTTTCGGAGCAGTTCACTATCTTGTTTTTGCAGGATTAATTGCTGGGATGTTTGACTCAAATCTGTGAGCAAATAATGAAAGTTCGGGACGAATGTTTGCCAACTTACCGGTATCCCAGGAAAATAGTCATTCAACGGCTTTTGATCCCATTCATGTTCCCCATGGTACACTACGATTGGGACAACAACAGACAATGGCCGCTTGTTTTTGAGGTCGTCTTCCCAAATTTGCAGGAAATAATCAAGTAGTTGCAAATGGATGGGGACAGAGGGCATATAGCTTTTGTGCTCGAAGAGGAACAGCAACCGTGCAGCTTGCCCATTATTTAACCTGGTTTCATAAACAATATCGCAGAATGAGACACCAAAGCGCCCGCTGACGAATGCGGTGTCGCTTTTTTGAAAAATCGAAAAATCAATTTGTTGGTGGATGCCTGCTGGTGTATAGTGCAGCAGGTAATTCCGTGCAATTATGGCATCACTGAAAAAAGTCTTGAAAATGGCATCGTGCGCCTGGTCTTTTTTTCGGGGGCGTTTTCTTTTTGGCATGAATAGTAGTTTTGGCAGGCGAAGATACAATTTGTTTCAATAAAAAACAAAATGTTTTACAATTGATTTGTTCCTTTACTGCGCACAATACAATTCATCCATGCGGACATCGATTTTCCTGCTTTTGCTCCTGGTAGCATGTTCTCCCACAGCCAAACCGGTTGGAACACCTGTAAAGCCAGTCACAGAAACCGATTCCATAGAAAAACTGATAAAAAACGCCACTGCATATCCAGGCTACTTTCCCTTCTGGTGGGATGATAAGACTGGAAAAATCTGGCTTGAAATCAGCCGCTTCGATTCGGAATTTCTTTATGTAAATTCTCTACCAGCCGGCGTTGGCTCCAACGACATCGGCCTCGATCGCGGCCAGATAGGCGGATCAAGGGTGGTGAAATTTATCCGGAGCGGCAATAAAATCCTGCTGATCCAGCCCAACCTGAATTTTCGTGCCAGTGCTGAAAGCCTGAAAGAGCGCCAATCTGTGGAACAAGCTTTTGCACAATCCGTTCTATGGGGCTTCACAGTCGCTGCGACCGAGAAGGGCCGATACCTCGTGGATTTCACGCCATTCTTAATGCAGGATGCCCAAGATGTAAGCGGCACTTTGTCCAGTACCAGTCAAGGCACTTATGCCCCCGACTTGAGTCGATCTGCCATTTTCCTGGACCGCACCAAGAATTTCCCCAACAATTCCGAATGGGAAGCCACCTTGACATTTCTTGGAAAGCCAACGGGCGCCTACATTCGTTCCGTCACGCCAACACCAAGTGCTGTCACCGTGCGCCAGCACCATTCCTTTATCCAATTGCCCGACAATGCGTATAAACCCCGACGATACGATCCTCGCAGCGGCTTTTTCGATGTCAATTGGGCCGATTATTCTACACCCATTGGCGAGCCCATTGTTCAGCGGTACATCGTTCGGCATAGGCTTGAAAAAAAAGACCCCAACGCAGCCATCAGCGAGCCTGTGAAGCCAATTGTTTATTACATTGATCCTGGTGCGCCAGAACCCGTAAAATCGGCCCTGTTCGATGGCGCCCGCTGGTGGAACCAGGCTTTTGAAGCTGCCGGCTACCGCAATGCCTTCATCGTCAAGGAATTGCCAGTAGATGCCGACCCCATGGATGTGCGCTACAACCTCGTGCAATGGGTACATCGCTCAACGCGCGGCTGGAGTTACGGCAATGCGGTAAGCGATCCCCGCACGGGCGAAATCATCAAAGGCCACGTTTCGCTCGGCTCTCTGCGGGTTCGACAGGATTACCTCATCGCCCAGGGGTTGCGTTCACCTTTCGATGGTAACCAAAGCACCGACCCGGTTTCCGAACAAATGGCGCTGGCACGCCTGCGTCAGCTTTCCGCACATGAAATTGGCCATACCCTTGGCCTTGCGCACAACTTTGCGGCCAGCGGCGACAACCGTGCCTCGGTAATGGATTACCCGCACCCCTACGTCACGCTCACGCCTATGGGCGAGCTCGATTTTTCAAAAGCTTACGACGATAAAATAGGCGCCTGGGACAAACGCAGCATCTTGTATGGCTATCAGGATTTTCCAGAAGGAACAGATGAAAGCGCTGAACTCAACAGGATATTGGCAGAAAATACCCAGCTTGGTTTGCACTACATTTCCGATGATGGCGCCCGCGCGCCCAGCACAGCCCACCCGGAGGCACACCTGTGGGACGGAGGATCAGATGCCGTTGATGAATTGCAACGGTTAATGGCGATCCGGGCAACAGCCATCCAACGGTTTGGAGAGCAGAGCATTCCACAAGGCCGCGTGATGGCCGACCTGGAACGGGTGCTCGTGCCACTGTACCTGGCACACCGTTACCAAACTGAGGCAGTTTCAAAAATTGTTGGCGGTGTGCGATATACTTATGCCGTCAGGGGAGAAGCGCAGCCTACCAATGAACCTGTCCCGGAGGCCGAACAACAGCGGGCCTTCAATGCCTTAGTGCAGACCTTGCAACCCGATTTTTTGGCATTGCCAGAATCAGTGATCCTGCTTATCCCACCCCAACCCATTGGTTTTGATCGGGATCGTGAAATGTTCAGGAGCAATACAGGCGGGCATTTCGACCCGCTTTCGGCCGCTGCCGGCAGTGCGGGATTGGCCCTTGATATGTTGTTGTTGCCGGAGCGCCTGAATCGGATCTCAGAGCAAACCGCGCGCGGGGTTTTGTTGAAATTGACAGTAGGTGGAATGTTGGCACAACTTCATGCCAATATCTTCGCACCGTATGCAGCTGCGTCGCCCATGCAGGCAGAACTCCGTCGGATGGTGCAGCAAATATACCTGGACAAATTGCTGAATTTGTGCGCCTCAGGCATCGTAACGGGAACTGTAAAAGGGCACTTGCTCTTGGAAATCAATAACTTGGAAGTTGATGTTAAGCAAATACGCAGCAGTGCGAAAGATGCCGCTGAAATAGCCAATTTGACCTACATGCTCGAGCAGTTCCGACGCTACCGGGAGAAGCCGGAATCGTTTAAAACGCTGCCTAAAACGGAATTGCCCCCTGGGCAGCCTATTGGGTGTTGGGAGGATTGACCTTCATGATTCTTCCTGCTTTCATCTGGAGTGGCATTACTTTCATGCGAGATAAAATACCAGAACCAACCGCACTAAAATATTAGCGTGAAATGCTATGCTCGACCCTGCTTTTCTGCTTTGGAACAAATAATATATAGCCAAACAAACGGCCACTATTCCAAGGATATAGCTGAGGGCCCGTATTCCTCCCCCAAATTCCCAGGACTCTAGGATAAATAGGCTACCTATAAGGTGGACAAAAAGCGCAATACCTACACCCGCAGCTGCCAGTAGCCTGTTCCGGCCTTTGGCACCTGTAACCAAAAAAGTAAATAACAAGTAAAACAGGGCAAGAGTAGTAAAGAACAGTATGAGCAGTTCGTCACTTCCTTCCCATGACTCTAATTTAAAAAGCGCAGCTATCAGGCCAAGAAAAAACCAAATCGCTATCTCCAAGCCAATCGCTATGCGGCGCAGCCATTTGTAGGTGGAGTTTTCAGGGATGGTGGTGGGCGTATCAAGAATGTTGTCGGGCTGTGCCATTGGTGTTGCAGGTTTTGATTGTCGGTGTTTTGAAAAATTATTGACTCGTGCAAAGATGCCTTTTTTTTTAAAAATAACTTATTCAGCCAAACCTCCAACGTTCAGGTTGGTGGTGGAGTCAAAAGGCGCTGGGGTTGTTAACCCGGATGTAAATATGCTAAATAACCGGAAGGAAGCCCAGGCACAGTAACAGCCTTTTTCAGAAAAACAAAAAGCCCTTCGGTATCAAACCGAAGGGCTTTTAAAATCTTTATTTTATTGGAATCTAGGCGCCCAAATACGTCTTCAACAATTTGCTTCGGCTCGTAGCCCGCAATTTGTTGATTGCTTTGTCCTTGATCTGGCGTACGCGTTCGCGGGTAAGGCCAAATTTGTCACCAATATCTTCCAGCGACATGGGATGCTCAACCCCGATACCAAAGTAAAGTTTGATAACATCCGCCTGGCGTTCAGTCAGGGTGCCGAGGGAGCGCTCAATCTCCCGGCGCAGCGAATCGGCGTATTCCAGGTGCGAATCAGTGCCGGGCATGGTATTGTTTTCCAGGACGTCGAGCAGGGAGTTGTCTTCACCTTCCACAAACGGTGCATCCATCGATACGTGACGGGCGGCTACACCGAGCGTGGTTTCTACCTCATCGGTGGAAATTTCCAACAGTTCTGCGAGCTCTTCAGGGCTTGGTTCGCGCTCGAACGTTTGTTCCAACTCGGAGAATGCCTTGTTGATCTTGTTCAGGGAGCCGACCTTGTTCAGTGGCAGGCGCACGATACGGCTTTGCTCAGCCAAAGCCTGCAAGATGCTCTGACGAATCCACCAAACGGCGTACGAAATGAATTTAAAGCCTCGGGTTTCGTCGAAACGCTGTGCAGCTTTGATGAGGCCGAGGTTGCCTTCGTTGATAAGGTCTGACAAGCTCAGGCCCTGGTTTTGGTATTGCTTGGCCACCGACACGACGAAACGGAGGTTGGCTTTTGTCAATTTCTCCAGCGCAATCTGGTCCCCTTGTTTGATGCGCTTGGCGAGGTCCACTTCCTCTTCAGGTGTAAGCAAATCCACTTTGCCGATTTCCTGCAGGTATTTTTCCAGCGATTGGCTTTCGCGGTTGGTAATGGACTTCGTAATTTTTAACTGCCTCATGTGCGGTGCTGCTGTTGATGTTTTTTCGGGCGCAAAGTTATGATTTTAAGCCCCCGCAGGTTTATTTTTTTACAGAAAACGGCAATTTTTTTAAGATTTTTCAAAAAACACCTTTCCTGCTACCTCAAACGGTTCTAAGTCCCTTTTGTTCACGCCTTTGCAAACTGTTGACAACCATAGAGGCTTGTTTGAGAAATTTACACCTGAAAAATCCTCAACGGATCAGCACTTTTTGGGTAGTATGTATTCCATTTGCTTGTAAATCAACAAAATAGACTCCTGGTACATGTTTGGCTGCATTGAAAAAATAGTTGTGCTTGCCCGCTGGAATCTCTCCTGAATAAATGGTTTCCACAACTTGCCCCTGTAAATTGACCAGCAAAATACGTCCATCCACTTTTTTATTGGAATTCAAAGGCACCACCGTGATGGCCGATGCCGGATTCGGATAAATATCGGTCATTCCCAAACGGAGCGGTTCGCCGGCACTGGTGAATTGTTTGACACAGAACGACCAATAACCCGCAGGGGCGGTCAAAGGGCGTGTCAGGGTTTTGCCGTTGTTTGCAGTGGCTTCAATGTAGTAATACACCGCGCTGCCCGAATCCTGTTTTGGTATGTTCGCTTTCCAGGTATTGGGCGTCCCACTTGTAACTCCTTGCATGTCAACGCTTTGCCACGCACCGCTCAGGTCGGTTGTAAAGTAAACTTTTGCAGCTGCAATACCTGATCGATGTTGTATTTGCCCCAAAACTTCATAGTTCGGAAGGGCACTTTCCTGGCAAGGTAAAACGCTGTGGTTAATCAGTAGCGGGGCATTAACCCCGATTTCTTTTGTGATGCAGTGCACTGCGCCACCACTGCTGATGATCGAATTGCAGTTAACAGGCACAATGGTATAGCCCGGCATATACTTTTGGAAAGTGTCGATGGCTGCGGCGTCGAGCGGGTTGTTATAGGAAGGCATAATAATTGTTCGGTTCACGAAGACCGCATTGGCATAAGTAGGGTAGCGGCCTTCGTCGCCTGCGATTGGGGGGTGTTGCCCATTGTAAGGGGGCATTGGTACCCTTACCTGTTTAAAGTCCTGCCCGTAAGCTGTTTTATAGCCGGATAAAACATACTGGATATTGGCTTCAATTTGCGGGCCGTCGGAGGTGCCGGCAGGGTATTCCCCTACAAGTATCGTTTCTTCATCGAGCAGTTTCATGTGCATGTCAATATGGTGGATGCCATCATAAGGCAGCTCTTCCATCTTGATGTACCTGTCGATGCCCATAAACTCCTGCATGATATTGTCTATTGAAGCTTCGGTATGGTTGCTGGTGCCGATCACATCGTTGGGGTCTGAGCCTTCCCCGTTCATTATTTGGTCATTGTTCCTGAAAATCAGTTTCGAGGCAAAAGCTGTTCCCATGCCGTCTGCCATGAAATTTCCGCCGGTGTTGACCAGGTCATAAGGCGCTATAGCGGTGGAATAAACGGGCAATTGAAAGTATTCCCCCAGTTTTTGGGGTATGGCGTTGTCCAGGGTGCGGGTGCGGCGGTTGTACAGCCAATCAACTAAAAGGAGGGAGTCGACATCGTTGGCATAAACGCAATTGGGGCCGTAGTCGCGCACCCAAACGGAATTGTTGGTAGCAATATGAAATGCTACGTTGCTGCTGATATCTACATTTTTTGAAATAAGGTAGTTTTTAGCAGAATTGACAGTAGTTTGATTGTCACAATTAATCACCACCATGCATTCCAGCCTCGCGGCCCGCGTGATTTCTGCAAGAATACTTAAAGCGTTATTGCCTTTCCAGGTTATATTGAGTGCTTGCAACTCTTCCC
>CAYVPM010000094.1:0-7842 GCA_964453475.1 uncultured Saprospiraceae bacterium
AAGGAGAAGCAGCAGGAGACGGTACATTGTATTTTTGTTGAAAATTTGCGAAAGGTCGAAGGTCGCAAGTTTTGAAGAATAATGTATGTGGCAATGTCTTCTTTTAGCCAAAAGGCCAAAAGCAAGCCAATTTTATAGCTTGACAAATGGCAAAACGCGGGAATTTCCTTTTGTATTCACTTGTATCCAGTACATACCGGTGGGCAAATTGCTGATATCCAGGCAGCTGGAAGCAGTGTTTTTCTGCGAGACATTTCCTGAGAGATCCAGGATTACAACTTCTTGCTCCTGTTCGTGCCCAACAATATGAAGCAGATCATGTGCAGGGTTTGGGTATATGGAGAGGTTCTTTTGAGCCGGATTTGTCGTTTCGGAAGCAGTTTGAAATGCAAAGGCGCCTGCATCCAGGGTATTGGGCCGCGTTACTGCTCCTGCAGCATGGGCGTATTCTTCCAGAGGGGACAAGGAAAAGTTGCCGACCATGCCTGCGTTGACGGCGATGCCAATGGCGATACTGCCTGGTTTTAAATTGAAATCATAATTGGCAGGGTTCGAAAACTTGAAATTGGAAATGGGGGCATACCTGTTGCTCATGGAATCCAAGGCAATAAAGTTGCCCGAAATCACGGCGCCTGGTCCTGCAAAAATATTGTTATACACTTTCACTTTGGAGGCGGTATTGCCCAGTTGGATAAAGCTGCCTGTTGTTTTGTTGTTCACAAACGTATTGTAGGCCACGTACAGTTCAGAAACAGGGTTGCTCAAACCTTCCATACCATAGCCCAGAAGGTTGCTGTTTTGTGACAGCAAGTCCTGGACGATCAGGTTGCCCACAACGATGCTCAGCCCACCGTTCGGCAAGTCGATACTGCGGCTGGCCGTACCGTTTTCATCACTGAACCGGTTGCAATAAATAAAGTTGTTGTAAGCCCGGCTTTTCAATTCATGGCCCACTTCGGCATCGTGGGTGTAATTGTACCGGAATATCAGACTCTTGGCGTGGTTGATGTACAGGTTGTGGGCCAGGCCATTGGCGTAACCGTTGCCCTTGAACTCACAGTGCTCGATCAGGATGTCGCCGCTGGAGATGTCGCCCGCCAGGATGCCGTTCTCATTGTCGTGGAAAAAACAGCCCCGCACGGTCAAGTTGATGCCTTCCGAACGAATGCCCGCGCCGTTGAGGTCGGGACAGGCGGCTTCGGAGAATTCGATGTTCTCCACCGTGACATCGTTTCCCACGATGACCCAGATCGCTTTTCCGCCGTACACGGTTCCGCCAGATTTCAAATGCGCCAGACCACCAACGCCCCGTATGAGGAGCTTGTTGGCGGTCCAGCGGGCCACGTTGTTGGGATAAACACCCGCATCGATCAGCACAGTGTCGTTATTTTGGACGAGGTTGGCGACCTGGCTGGGCATGGTGTAGCTGCGGGCAGGGCCCACGAGCCAGGTTTTGGCCTGGGAGAAAAACGGGCTGGCAAAGAGGGCGAAGGACAGGAGCAAACGGATGTGCATAGCAGGGAAAAAGTTGGATTTCCTGCAAATGTACAAAACTGTTGGCTTCCTTATTATTAGTTGACCTTCAGCAGCTTAATTGTTTTCGAGACCCCATTTTCCTGTTCCAAACGCATAAAATACACGCCTTTCATCAATCCAGTCCCAACCTCGACCTGGCCTTCGGGCGCTGTTAGTTGTTTCGTTTCCACCAAGCTGCCAAAGGTGTCATACACCAGTAACATGCTGTTACTTTCAACGCCCCGATAGCGCACCAGGGTGCTGTTGTAAAACGGGTTTGGCTGTACCGTACATTGGACCAAATCTGTTGGGGCATGACTTGAAAGCGCTTGGTCTGTCACCAAAAAATTGTCAAATGCAGCCTCATAAATGTCAATGTTGGGCAGGTTTGGGTTGTCAAAACAAAGTATCCGCAGGCGTACCCCGGCACTAAGCGATACAAAATCCGTAACGTCAAAGCTGAGCGGGATCCAGGCAGGGAAATTACCTTTGGCTGCCAGTACCAGCTTTTCCTCTGTGCCGTTGCTGATGTAAAACTTGATGGAATCGACCGATTGTTGCAGGATATTGAAACTGGCGCACCAAAATTGGGCGCTAATGCGCGGATTCAGGTATCCACTCAGGTCTATGGCGGGTGACAACAAAATACTGGTGCCACTTTCCACATCGTCCTCATCGGGGTTGCCATTGGCGTTACCTGTAACGAAGCATTGGTCGCCCAGGTCGTCCGGAACGTCTGCGTCTGGCGACAACAAAACGCCTACATCAACCCCGATCGGCACGCCGCGCACCCATTTGCCCGTGAGGGAAGTGCCGCTGGCCGCCCAGCCGTAATCGAACACAAAATCGTCTTGATAACCCTTTGACAATTGGAGGGTGACTTGTTGGTTGCCATCCAGGATTTGACCCGGGGAAACGCTGTACAAATAGCCCCAGGCGCCGGCAACGATATCGTATTCACCTGCAAGGACGCCGGGCACCGCAAAGCTGCCGTCAATATTTGCCTTGATGTTGTAGGAAATGTCGGGCGAGAGAATGCCAACTTCTGCGTTTGGCACCGGCAAGCCCGTAGCAGCATCGATGACATTGCCACTGACTGTAAATGCCGGGCTTTTTTCCAGGGCAAAATCAAGGGTTTTGACGAGTCCGGTTTCCAAGTTGGCAGTGCCAAAGGCGGTTTGGTAGCCCAATTTTGAAACCTTTACCTGTACGGCGCCGGGCAGGGCTTGCCCGGTAGCGTAACGACCTACGTTGTTGCTGAATTTCAGTGCATTGGGATTGTTAACGAACTCAATCTTGGCATTCGAGATAGGGTTTCCGGTTTGTGCCTCGGTGATATTTCCTTCTAAATAGGCTGCCCGTGTATAGGTGGGTCCCAGTACGTACATCTCGCCCGGGGTCATGTTGCCGACGATGAGGTTTCCGGATGGCAGAAATGGGTACACACCCCAGCAGCCTTCAAACTCCTGGCCACCGCTCTGCGGGTAAGTATCGTAGTTGCCCACCTGCACCAGGTTGCCGGGATTTGTTGCGTCGATGATGGTCACCCCGTCGGTGTACCAGGCAGTGATGGCGTGGTTTCCCCTGATATGGGTGTTGTGCCCGATGCTGCTGGAGCCGGGGTTGCTGCGCACCTTGTCGAGAAATTTGATATCATCCAGGTTGCTCACATCATAAGCGGCCACGAAAGAGCCCGGGACTTCGTCGGTGGTAAATAATGTTTTGCGATCTTCGGACAGCCAGGTGTTGTGGGTGAATTTATCGGGCGTGGTTTGCGTGTTCAGCAAAACGGGGCTGGCTTTGTCTGTCATATCGACGACTGAGAACAACCCACTGTAAATATGGCCGGCAAACAGTGTGTCGTTGTCCACATACCCGTCGTGGATATACCCCAACTGGTCAAATTTGCCCACGTATTTGGGGTTGTAGGGATCCTGGTTCAGGTCGAACACCAATGCGCCGCCATTGAACAGGTTTGTACCATAAGCGTACAAGAATCCTTTTGTTACATCGATATGCAGGGCGTGGATGGTATTTAAAGTACCAAGTATTAGGCTGTCGCCTGTGTAAAAGTGGGAGGGGACATTGGCCATGGGCAGGTTGCTCAAATCTGTGATGTGGATGCCTTGCCCACCCTCCGTAACGGTATATACAAAATGCGCATAGGTTTTGATCTCTTTCCAGAGGCTGTTCGGGCCGGGTATCTGGGTGATTTGCACCGGCGCATCGGGGTTGGTGACATCCACGATGATCAGGCCTTGTGAGCCGCCCAACAAGGCGTATTCCCGCCCATTGGCGGCGTAGCCGCACACATTGGCGATCGTTTGACCGGGGAAGCTCATTTTGGAGCGGAAAACGATGTTCTGGTTTTGGGCATTTAAAGGCAGAAAGGCGGCCATTGCGAGGAACAACAGCGCTGTTTGGTACAATGATTTCATCAGCAAAGTTTTAGTTTTAAATTTTTAAGGATGTAAAGAAGCAGCTGCGTATGTATAGGAGGAACTTATTTCGACGAATATATGATGCCGCAAGTTGAAACATAGTAATCATCAGGAAACTTGGCTTGTTGGGAAAAACGCATCCTCCACATGCCGTAAATCAATTAATTTACCTTGGCGGAGCACCAAAGCTACCACATCGAAGCGTATTTCCCATTCATAGCCGATTGATTCCATGTAAAGCCCGGCGGTATGGGCAAGTTTTTTGCGCTTCCTGGCGGTGATGGCGCGCTCCGGGCCTCCAAAACTGTCGCTCGACCGGGTCTTCACCTCCACGAACACCAGGAGATTGTCGTCGGCCCAGGCGATGATGTCAATTTCGCCGCGCCCGCCGCGCCAGTTGCGCGCTGCGATGCGCCAGCCTTTTTTTTCCAGGAAGGTGGCAGCGAGCGATTCGCCGTCTATTCCTTTCAGCAGGTGTGGCGCCATGGGTTGCTTTTTCATTGTTGGTGGTTGTTTTTATAAAGATACATTATTTTAGCATGTAATAAAGAGTTTTACTTGAATACTTATTCGAACATCACCATATTTGCGACGATGCTGTGCGGTTCGCCACTTATTTAAATTAGATGGCCAGTACGGGAATCGGAAAACAATCATCTTTAAAAAGCGAAACCAAATGAATGAATTTGACAAGTTTGACCATGTCGTCGTGTTGATGCTCGAAAACCGCTCTTTTGACAACCTCCTGGGCTATCTTTATCAGGACGGTGTACAGGCGGGGAAGCAATTTGAAGGGCTTCAGAATGGCCAAAGCAATCCAGTGCCGCCTGGTGCCAACGGTTACAACGAACATCCAACCATTGCTGCATTTGCAGGCAAAGACACCGACCACTTTCTTTACAGCCAACCCTTCCCCGATCCCGGAGAGGAATACCAGCACGTCAATACGCAGTTATACGGGACGATAATCCCGGACTCCAATGACGGAGTGGACGCGTTTCACATGGTAAGCCCATATAATGTACCAAAAGGTTTGCCGCCGAATACCGATTCGGGGATAGCTCCGTTCCCGCTACCAATTATGAACGGTTTTATAAAGGATTATATCAGCAACCTGCAAGCCACATACAACAAGAAAGAATCTGAGATTACCTTCGATGATTACAAGGTTATCATGCAGTGCTTTACGCCAGAACAGACACCGGTACTGACAGGCCTTGCCAAAAATTTTGCGGTGTTCGACCATTGGCATTGTTCCGTGCCTAGCCAAACCTGGTGCAACAGGGCTTTCTGGCATGCCGCCTCTTCGGGCGGGAAAGTCATCAACCCGATTGAAGAGGGTGACCCTATTTGGCATGGCGGCGCCAAAGAAGATGTGGTTGATATGGTTCAGTGGGCCGAAGCAAATTGGAAAAATGATACGATTTTCAGCAGGATGCGGCGCCCGAAGAAGGGTTATAAAAAGGTTTCATGGAATGTGTATACGCCGATGGACTTTATTAGCTCGGTAGCCATGATCAATGGGGAGTTTTGCGGGCATAAAAAATTCGATTGTTTTTACCTTGATGCTGCCAAGGGCGAGCTACCTGCCTATTCTTTTTTGGAACCAAAATTTACAGGTATTCACGACGACCAGCACCCCAGCGCGGTCAACCATGAACTGCATCCCGGTACAGTATTGTTGGGGGAAGAGCTTATGTGGAATGTTTACGAAGCCATCAGAAAAAGCCCCTTGCGCGACAAGATTTTATTCATTATTACCCATGACGAACACGGAGGCTGTTTCGATCATGTAGCGCCGCCTGCTGCCGTTCCGCCGGGCGGAACAGTCAACCAATTTGGCTTCCCATTCGACAGGCTCGGCGTGCGGGTACCCATGGTGATGGTTTCTTCCTGGATTCAGCCCAACACCATTATTAACGAGACTTTCGACCACACTTCGTTTATCCGGACAGCTTGCGAGAAGTGGGGCTTGGATGGTTTGACGGAGCGGGACAAAAATGCTTCGGTTTTTGTATCGCCAAAGCTTTTTGGCGCTGAAAAACGCAGCGATTGGCCTCAGTTGCCGCGCCCCTTGAATGCCGAGAAATTAAACCTGGTAGCAACGGTGTCGCAACATTTTGAGCAGGGCAAGGTTGTTGGAGCTCACCCATTAAAAACAGCGTTGGCAAATGCCCCCCTGCATGGTTTGCAAAAAACCATAAAAACCGGGCTGTTGTATTACGAAAAATTAAACAAGCTCGGGCAGACAGACCCAGGTTCCATCAAAACCAATGGTCATCTGGTGGCATTTGAGCAGCAATTGAAAAGAAAGAACAATTCTATTTTCAGGCGTGTGCTGCGGTTTTTGAGGGAATTGTGGTGCCTGTTGTTTTAGGGCTGCCTTATACCAGTTCTCCAAACAGATCAAACTCCTCTGCCCCTGTGATCCGCACCATTGCAAAATCGCCCAGTCGGACATAGTTGCCTTTCACGGGTACCAATACCTCATTGTCCACTTCGGGGGAATCGGCTTCGGTGCGCCCCACAAAATATTTGCCTTCCTTGCGGTCGAAAATGGTTTTAAATACCTGCCCGATCTTGGCTTCGTTTTTCTTTCTGGAAATTTCCTGCTGAATATCCATCAGGCGTTGGGCGCGCTCAGCTTTCACTTCCGCCGGAATATCGTCGTGCATCTCGTGTGCGCGTGTACCTTCTTCATGCGAATATTGAAACACACCGACACGTTCGAACTCCTGTGCGCGCACAAAATCGAGTAACTCTTCAAAGGCTTCTTCCGTTTCGCCGGGATGGCCGACCAGGAAGGTGGTGCGCAAAGCGATGCCCGGCACTTTTTCACGGATTTTCTCCAGCAAGTCCTCGGTTTCGGCCCTGGTTATTTGGCGGCGCATGGCTTCCAATACTGCATCGCTGGCATGTTGCAGCGGAATGTCCAGGTAATTGCAGATTTCCTTGCGTTCGGCAATGGCGTCCAGTATTTCGAGGGGAAACTTGGAGGGGTAGGCATAATGCAGCCGGATCCATTCGATGCCATCTACATCGGCAAGGGCATGAAGCAAGCGCGGCAGTTCGCGGTTTTTGTAAATGTCGAGGCCGTAATAGGTGAGTTCCTGTGCGATCAACAGGATCTCTTTGGTCCCTCGCCGAGCCAGGTTTTTTGCTTCTGCTACCAATTCCTCGATTGGCCGGCTGATATGTTTGCCGCGCATCAGCGGAATGGCGCAGAAGGAGCAGGTGCGGTTGCAGCCTTCGCTGATCTTGAGGTAGGCGTAGTGGGGGAGTGTCGTGATTTCGCGCTCACCCAGCAGTTCGTATTTGTAGTCGGCATCCATGCGGGCAAGCAGGGCCGGTATCTCCAGGGTGCCAAAAAATGCGTCTACTTCGGGTATTTCCTGCTCTAAATCGTCTTTGTAGCGCTGCGACAGGCAACCAGTTACATAAAGTTTATCGATGCCGCCGGCTTTTTTGATGTCAGCGTATTCCACAATGGTATCGATGCTCTCTTGTTTTGCCAGGTCGATAAACCCGCAAGTGTTGACGATCACTACATTGGCGTCGCTGTTGTCTTTTTCATGGGTCACCTCAAAATCATTGCCCCGCAACTGCGTGATGATGTTCTCGCTGTCCACCAGGTTTTTTGAGCAGCCGAGGGTAATCACATTCACTTTATCCTTCCTGATAGACTTTGTCTTCATAACTTCGTTGTGTGTTGTTTGTTGCCCGTTTACATGGGCCGTAGATTAACCAGATTGCAGTTTTTCAGCACTGTGTATATGCTTTCATGCGCACTTTTTTCCCCCGCTCATCCTCCACTACATCCTCCCAAAGCAGGCAAATTTGAGGCAGTTTTTCCAATTCAGGTCGCTTGTGCGGCGTGATGACCACC
>CAYVPM010000095.1:0-7840 GCA_964453475.1 uncultured Saprospiraceae bacterium
CCCCAAGGCCCGAGGCGGCCCAAGCCATCGCCCAGTGCCGCGGCGCCGGCATTGTGCCCATCATGATTACAGGCGACCATCCAGTGACCGCAGCGGCCATTGCCCGGAAAGTCGGGATCGTTAATGCCCCAAGCGACCTCATTATTACCGGCAGCGAATTGAACAAAATGTCCTTGCTCGAATACGAAGAAAAAATTGAACGGATAAAAGTTTATGCACGCGTTTCCCCCGAACAAAAGCTGGAGATAATAAAAACCCTGCAGCGAAAGAACCAGTTTGTCGCCATGACGGGCGACGGTGTAAACGATGCCCCTGCACTTCGCAGGGCCAATATTGGTATCGCGATGGGCATTACAGGCACCGATGTGTCAAAAGAAGCGGCCCACATGATTTTGCGGGACGACAATTTTGCCACCATCATCAAAGCAGTTCGGGAAGGAAGGCGCATTTATGAGAACATCCGAAAATTTGTCAAATACATCCTCACGGGCAACAGCGGCGAAATATGGGTTATTTTTCTCGCCCCACTGGCCGGCATGCCGATTCCCTTGTTGCCCATCCACATACTGTGGGTAAACCTGGTGACCGATGGGCTGCCCGCACTTGCGCTTGCGGGCGAACCGGCAGAAAAAGACATCATGCAATTGCCGCCCCGTAAGCCAAATGAGAGCATATTTGCGCATGGCCTAGGATGGCATGTGCTTTGGGTAGGTTTGTTGATAGGGGGCATTTGCCTGAGTATACAAGCCTGGGCCATGCAGCACGGCGACGACAAATGGCCAACTTACGTGTTCACAACACTGTGTTTTAGCCAATTGGCGCATTTAATGGCGATTCGAAGCGACCATTTTTTCCTGTTCAGGCAAGGAATTTTTAGCAACCTGCTGCTAATTGGGGCGATAGGTATCGCTTTTGTGCTTCAGCTTGCCATAATTTACCTTCCGTTTTTGCAAAATATATTCTCTACAAATTCCCTGTCAATGGCTGAATTAGGTATTTGTATACTGGCTGCCCTAATTGTTTTTCATGCAGTTGAATTTGAAAAAATAGTTCGAAACAAATTCTTTACTACCAAAAGATGACTTATTTACTGCTAATACTTGGCTTTGCGCTGCTCGTAAAAGGCGCCGACTGGCTGGTTGACGGTTCGACCAGGGTGGCTGAACAACTCGGCGTTTCCCAAATGGTGATCGGCCTGACCATCGTTGCCATGGGCACCTCAATGCCTGAATTGGTCGTAAGTGTATTGGCGAGCTACGAAGGCCGCCCCGATTTGTCGATTGGCAATGTCCTGGGCAGCAATATCGCCAATGTGCTCTTGATTCTTGGCTGCACAGCCATAATCATAAAGATGCCAGTGCCGCGCAATACCATTCTTTCAGAAGTGCCTTTTTCCCTGGCAGCTGCCTTGCTGGTCGGATTCCTGGCAAATTCCCATCTTTGGTATGAAGACCCGGCAGGGCTTTTTATCAGTCGCGGCGATGGCGTCATCATCATGTTCTTCTTCTTGTTATTTTTGGCGTACACCCTTACGATTGCCCGTGAGGGTCAAAAATCAAAAAAAGTTGCCGCGGTGTCCCCTTTCCACAATATGAAAAAAAGCGCGCTGCTCATACTTGGCGGGGTTGCTGCATTGTTCCTGGGAGGAAAATGGGTTGTTGACAGCGCTACTGAAATTGCTTTACAATTAGGGCTGAGTGAAACATTGATCGGCTTGACCGTGGTGGCATTGGGCACCTCCTTGCCGGAATTTGTCACCTCCATTGCCGCAGCGTTGAAGAAAAACACCGATATCGCCATCGGCAACGCGGTGGGTTCCAACATTTTCAACCTGTTGTTCATCCTGGGCATCAGTGCCTTTATCAGGCCGCTTCCGTTTAACGTCGCATCCAATGCAGATATCATGGTGGTCATCGCCTCCAGTACCTTTATATTGATGGCCCTGATCCTGGGTCGGCGCATGTCAATCACTCGAAAGGATGGAATTGTTTTTGTGGCAGCCTATCTGGCGTACCTGTTTTTTGTGGTAAACAGGGGTTGAAAACGAAGGAACCCGATTAGTTTTAAAGAAAAACCTATTTTTGCGCCTATTCGTGTAAATTTTACAAAAAGGTGGCGTCGCTGCCCAATTGAGACAAGGCCGCGAAATTGACGAACAAAATATTATATGAAAAAATGGTAATCATAGCTGATTGTGGATCAACAAAATGCGACTGGCTTTTGCTACATGGTGGCCGCGACCAGCAACTTGAAAATACGGTTGGCTTTAGCCCCTTTTTTCATTCAACGGAAGACATCAAAAAAATCCTGGAAGAGCAATTGCTCCCAAAGCTGAAAGCAGAAACTGTAAGCGAAATATTTTTCTACGGCACCGGCATCCACGATGAACACCGAAGCGAAATTGTGAGCGCTGCACTGCGGGCTGTATTCCCTAAGGCAAAAGTGGAAGTCGAACACGACCTGCTTGCAGCCGCGAGGGCTGTTTGCGGGCACAATGCGGGCATTGCCTGCATCCTGGGCACAGGCTCCAACAGTTGCTATTACGATGGGAAATCCATCCTCGACAATGTGCCTTCCCTGGGCTGGTTGCTCGGTGATGAAGGCAGCGGCACCCACCTCGGCAAAGCCATACTGCGCGCCTGGTTCTACCGGGAGCTGCCCGCCGATCTGTCTGCTGCCTTCAACGCGGCTTATCCGGAAGGCCAAGACGTTGTGAAAGACCGGATTTACGACAAGGGTGCCAACGCATACCTGGCAACCTTCACGCGTTTTATGGGCGACAATCTGAAGCACCCCTTTATCCAGAAACTGGTTGCCGAAAGTCTTGACGAGTTTCTCGACAGGCATGTGGTAAAATACAATGGCCACCAGCACGTGCCGATCAACTTTGTAGGCTCCATCGCCTTTCATTTTCAGGAAATACTAGAAGAGTGCCTTGAAGCGCGAAAACTTAAACTAGGCGTGGTGGTGCGCAAGCCCATCTATCCTTTGGCTGATTTTCACCGGCATGAAACGGATTGAATCAACTGGAGGTGCATGAATCAGCGCTTTTTCAATACAACGATTGAATATAGCCAACGCAAAGTGATTTTGAAAACTGAACGTTTGTAATCACTTGAAAATCAATGATTTTCAATCACTCAAATTATCAAAATCACAATAATCACAGTATAAAATGTCAAAAGAAATAAAACGGATTGCTGTCTTCACCTCTGGAGGCGATGCCCCTGGGATGAATGCCGCTGTCCGCGCCATTGTGCGAAACGCATTCAACAACGACCTGCATATTTACGGCATCATGCGCGGCTACGAGGGCATGATCGACGGCAACATCCGCCGCCTGGAAACCTCCGACGTGGGCAACATCATCCACCGTGGCGGCACGGTATTGAAAACAGCCCGCAGCCAGCGGTTCATGACCCCGGAGGGCCGAAAGATTGCCTACGAAAACCTGGTAGACAACGATATTGACGGCCTTATCGCCATTGGCGGCAACGGCACCTTCACCGGAGCGGTCAAGTTTATGGAAGAATACCCCGACATACCGGTAGTGGGCATTCCCGGCACCATCGACAACGACTTGTTCGGCACCGATTTTACCATCGGGTTCGATACTGCCGTGAACACTTCCGTTGAAGCCGTCGACAAGATCCGCGACACCGCAGACTCGCACAACCGCTTGTTCTTTGTGGAAGTGATGGGCCGCCATTCCGGCTTTATCGCCCTGCACACGGCCATTGCCGGCGGTGCAGGCGGGGTACTTATTCCCGAAGAAGATACTTCCATCGACGACCTGGTGCGCCTGCTCAAGCGCAGCGCCAAACGCGCCAAGCTGTTCAGCATCGTCATCGTGGCTGAAGGCAACAAGATGGGTACCGTGTATGACATTGCCAAGCATGTGGAAGGGAAAATCGATTATTACGACGACATCAAAGTGACGGTTATCGGCCACCTGCAGCGCGGCGGATCGCCCTCTGCCTTCGACCGGGTGCTGTCCTCTATCCTAGGTTTTGCCTCCGTAGAGGGGCTTCTGGCTGGAAAATCCGGGGTGATGGTAGGCATTCGAAACAACAACATTCATTACACCCAGTTTAAAGAAGCCATCGCCAAAAACAAGCCGCTGAACAAAGATTTGTTGCGGATGGCGCATATACTTGCGCAGTGATTTACTGTGATATACTGTGATTTACTGTGATTTACTGTGATTTACTGTGATTAATGTGATATGAGTGATATGAGTGACCTCCTACGCCCCGAAAAAGGGCTTCGGCGGGTAAAAAACAAATGCTTGATTTTAAAATGATTGTCGCATTTTGTCCTGCACAACCACATTGCGTTGACTATAACAAACACCAAATTAGAAATAAATGCTAACAACAAAATCTCTCTTCGCTTCCCCCGACTTCGACGACCGGAGTCTGGAATTCCTGACCCAGGCCATCGAGCGCAACAACCTGCCCGGCTTTGACTATTTTGAGTTCAAACGGGCGGTGGTTCAGTTAAAAGAAATGAACCTGGATGAACCAACTGCCTATAAAAGCGCATTCACTACGGCCGCCACATTAGGGTTGACCAAGGAAAAGCTTCTGGAAACAACTGCCTATTACCGCGATGTGGTGGAAAAAGAACAAGCGCAGTTTACCCTGGCGCTGGAAACCCAAAACACCACTAAAGTTGCCGGCCGTCAAACAGAAGTAGCCCGGCTGCGCGACCAGATCGAGCGCCACAAAACTGAAATAGCCCGGCTTCAAGGGGAAATGGAGGCTTATTTAGCGCAGGTTGCCGAAGCGGAGAGCGCCGCAAAAGCCGATTCCGAAAAACTTGAAAAAGCCAAGGCAGCGTTCGAAAAAACAAACAAAGCAGTGCTCCTGGCTATTGATAAGGATGTAGAATTGATTCATAAAAATCTGTAGTTTACGTGAAACAAAAATCATTTTGGCAAAGGCCGGAAGGCATAACCGGCGCGCTATTCCTGATCGGGTTGTTGCTTGGGGGTGGTATGCTCCTCAGTACGATACTGCCCACATTGTTAGTGCTGGCGAACAACACCTTGTACCTGGCGGCCATGCTGGCGGCCCTGGCAGGCGTAATCTATGTGGTACTCGACCCCAAAGCCCGCAACCTGGTTTGGTACATGTACAAGTCCATCATGCGCGGCATCACGGGCTTGTTTGTTAAAATTGACCCCATTTCCATCCTGAAATCCTACCTGGATAGCCTGAAATCCAACTTGATGAAGTTGAGCAAGCAGATTGGGGCATTGCGCGGACAAATGCGCCAGTTGAAAGGCTTGATGGATGGAAACAGCGCTGAAATCAAAAAGAACATGGCCATTGCTGAAGAGGCCAAAAAGAAAAGCGACGACAAAAACTTGATGCTGGCGACTAGAAAAGCCGGTCGCCTGCAAGAATCGAACGCCAAATACGAGGTGCTGTACAAGCGCATGGACGTATTGAACCGCATCCTGGAAAAGATGTACGAGAATTCAGAATTCGTGCTGGAAGATACCCATGATCAGATCAGGGTGAAAGAAACCGAGTACATCGCCATCAAAACCGGCCACAGCGCCATCAAATCGGCCATGAGCGTGCTTTCGGGCGATCCCGACAAAAAAGAGCTCTTTGAAATGAGCATGGAAGCCCTGGCAAATGAAGTGGGCGACAAGGTGGGCGAAATGGAGCGTTTTATGGACACCAGCCGCAACCTGCTGGACAGCATCGACCTGCAAAACGGCGTGTTCGAGGAAGAAGGACTGGAATTGCTGCAACAATGGGAACAGGAAAGCCCCTTGCTGAAGACAAACCTGAAAGCGCATAAAGGCGCCCAGCCGAAAGAAGAACCGCTTGATCTGAATGCCCCGCCCAAAGAATTGGCGCGAAACGACAACGATTATACCGAGCTTTTTGAATAGTCTTCAATGCGCTGGCGCATGATCGCTTCCACCTGCGCCTTGAGCCCGGGAATATCCTCTGCGCTCATATTTTTCGTTTCAATGGGTGTTTCCCAAAGCACTTTCACCACCCCTGGCTGCAGGCCCGAGCCGTCGGCACCCGTGATCTCATGGATGTTCACGATGGTTTGAATGGCCAGTGGCGCCTTGGTCTGGATGGCAATCCGGAATGCGCCGTCAAAAAAAGTCCCCAAAGGCTCCCCAGACTTATTCCTGCTGCCTTCCGGGTAAATAAAAATGCTCCAGCCTTCTGCCAGGTTCTGTTTCAAGGCCACCACGCTCCGGGCCCTGCTCATGGCGCTGCTGCGGTCCACCACCAGGCACATTTTCCGAACGATAAAACCGAAAACGGGTATTTTTTGCAACTCCTGTTTCGCCAGGAAACGGAATACCCCCGGGTAGGCGTGCGCGTTGACGATGAAATCGAGGGCGGAGCGGTGGTTGCCCACAATGACGTACGATTGCCCGCGGCTAAGCTTTTTGCGGCCTTCCACCTTCATGCGCACCCCGACCAACATCAGGAATAACGGTGTAAAGACATGGTGCAGGTACCAGATATTGTGGCGCAGGGCGCGTTCGCCGGGTGTCAGTATCATGTTCAGGCCAATGATCGGCAAGCTCAGAAACATGAGGATCAAGAATATGGCGACGGCCCAGATGGCCCAGATTTTTCTAAAAATTTGCACGAAAGGTCCGTTTTTCTGGCGCAAAGGTAGAAAACCTGTTGCGCGGAACTGTTACATTTCGACAGTTTTGGACTTATTCTCCACTTTTTCCGGCATGGTCCCGAAGATGCGGTCCCAAAGCGTGGACGACACGCCGAATGCCTGATCATCCACCAGATGATGGTGCCGGTGGTGGTGTTCCCAAAGCGGCTTCAACCATTTTGGGGCTTTATACCGATGTATGGAATAATGCATGATAGAATAGAAATAGTAGCCCATCACAAACCCGGAAGAGAAGAAGGCGCCGGCTTTACCCAGGATCAGGTAAAAAAGGCCGAAAAAGATGGCCGAAAGGATGAGTTTTGGCACAAATGGCAGCAGGGTACGCTGCGCATCGTTGGGATATTCGTGGTGGATGCCGTGGATGATGTACGAAAAACGATCGCCGCCCTTGATGTTTTCCTCCGTAATGTGAAAGAGGTAACGGTGGAGCATGTATTCGGCAAATGTCCAAAATAACAAGCCGGACATGAAATACCAGAAAATGTTCCAGAAACGGAACCCGGCGCCCATTTCCTTGCCCATCCAAATGCAAAATGCGGCAATGGCAAGAGAGCTCAGGGTAGATTCAAGCGGCGAAGATTTGGTGAAAGATTCCAGGATAGGGTTTTGGAACAAGCGACCTTGTCCCTTGAGTTTTACCTTAGTTCCCATGGTAGATTGATTGTTTCAACGTTGAAAATTAGACTTCAAAAATATGGCACTTGTACGCAATCCAGCTGTGCGCACAATTATTCAGGAAAGTGATTTTCGTCAACGGATCGGAATACGAAGGTACGGCTTGTATTAATTGGATAATTATTTTTCCAAAAAAAATCGAGTTGGGGCCTTGTTCGGCAATTTGGCACAAAACTTGTTTCACATAGTTTATCCTCCAATGATCAAATTATTCAGTTCACTGCAAACAGTCTCCAATACCTCAACTATGAGAAAGCTGAGTATAGGGGCTACACCAAAACATCATGACCGCCGCTCAATTTGAAGTTCCGACCGCGCTGCCAAAAACAGAAAGCAACGTTGAGCTTCTGCAAAATTCCCCAAACCCATTCATTGAAATGACCCTGTTGTGGTTCCGCTTGCCGGCAAGCGCCAATATTTTCCTCCGCATTTTTGATGCCATGGGAAAAGAGGTGTCCACAAAAACAGGCCAGTTCCAACCTGGTGA
>CAYVPM010000096.1:0-7790 GCA_964453475.1 uncultured Saprospiraceae bacterium
GGGTGTCGTTGAAGGGCGTGAGGTTGAAGACGATTTTGGATGGCATAGTGGGGGTAAAGGTAGGGGAATGGGGCAAATAGATGGAGCTGGGCAGGGGTTTTCGTGATGCAGGGGTGGCGCAAGTTGTTTGCAAGGCTTGCTTGGTTTGAAGGGTATTTATAGTTTTTCTCGAAATTTATTCAGGTGGGGTGAAAAAAATGGGAGCTGGGTTGATGACAGTTTTACGTTAGTTTAGCCTAATTTGCCGCACTAAAACGTATTGTTTATGTCATTGTCTAAGAATCAATTCAAACCTAAGGTAATGGTTAGAGATAATTTTATATTTCATTTTTCTTGGGCGAAAAAGGCTATTGGCATAGACCATTTATTAAAGGTTTTAGTGTTCCTTTTTTTTTCTACTACAACTTATGGTCAAGCATATTCTATTGAAAAACAAATAAGTTATTGCCAAGCCTTAATGGAACAAGGGTTGTTAAATAAAGCTGAAAAGCAAGTTGGATTTGTATACGGTAAGTTTTATGCCAAGGCCAGCCCGAAACACAAAGCGAGGTTGCTCAATCTAAAAGGAGATTGCCATTTTGAACATGAGCGTATAGATTCAGCCTATTATTATTATACCAAATCGCATAAATTACATAGCTTCTTTTTGGATTCCTCCCTGCTTGCTGCTACCTGGCTTAAAATTGGAAATTGTTTTGAAGCACAGTTTGATCCCGGGACAGCACTGATGTATTATGAAAAGGTTCTTGAATATACAAAAAAGAATATTTATGATAATTTGTATGTAAAAGCGCTGGTAACCACCGCCTTATCGAAGGAAAGAGAAGGGAATTTTGATTCGGCAGAAAGATACCTGAAGACGGCAATGGTTTTGGCTCCCAAGGTCAAGGACCCTTATCTGCTTGCACAAACACAGTTTAATTATTACGTTTTGTTGTATCAATTGTCTCAGGACAAGGAGTCCATTGACGCTTTGACAGCTCATTACCTAGATCTTTTCAATTCATGTAATAAATACCAATATAAATGGTTGCAGGCGCGTATTTGTATTGAACTAAGTAAATTGCTAGAAGCCAAAAGTGGTTTAAAGTGGTGCCTTAAGGCCGAAACACTCACCCAAGCAATACTCCCTGAAAATCACCCTTTCAAGGCGATAATCTATCAGCGGTTAGCCCAGATTTACCGTGATTTGGACAGCCCCACCTTGCCTGTTTTATATTTAACAAAAGCATTAGATGTAAAGAAAAGACACTATGGTTTTCAGCATATAGCATTATGGGATAATTATCTTTCGCTGGCTAATGCCCAGCAGGATAGCTCGACTGGATGGAGGCTTTCCATTCTTGATTCCGCGATCCGTTGCTTTAACCTGCGACAGGAGGTTGATGAATCCACTGGACTATATAAAAAAATACCTTTGGAAGCATTGGAGGTAGCGCTACAACAAGCTTTGATATGTGTAGCAGACACAAGTGGCCAATATGATCAGTTGAGCGTCCAACTTTTTAAGAAAGTAATTGACCAGTGCGCTTTATGGAGAAGGTATTACGTCACGCCAAATCAGCGGCGGTATTTTCAGGGAATAATCGGAAAAATTTGCAATATGGCCGTTGATGGGTGTTGGAAACTACATGCTAGACAGCCGAAGCGACTTTACATGGATTGGGCATTTGCTTTTTCCGAGCGGGGAAAATTTGTGGCGTTGCAGGAACAGATCATAAAAAAACAATTGACGATGGAGGAAGACGTTTGGGCGAGACAAATAGACTCGCTCGAACGCTTATTATCGGGAATAAACTCACTGGGTTATTTTTCAAACGACTTGTCGGTCAATAATAAAATAGAGATCGAACAAGCATTGGAGAAAGCATACGCAGCCTGGAAAAAAACGGAATCTGGGCGTGAATATGATGCTCATGAACCCATTACCCTTGAGGAGCTGGCGAAAACATTGCGCAAAAATGAAACATTCATGTCTTATCATTTCAGCGGCTCTTTGTATGCATTCGTGGTAAGCAGCGGCAGGTTTGACTTTTATTGCCTAAGTTATAATGCCGAGACAATTGGATCCTGGAAGCGGTGGATATCCAGACACCACAGAAATACAGATTTGAATAACTATCAGATTTATGGCAGCGAAATATTTGACGAATTGATTCGGCCGTGTTCCATTCCTGCCGACGCCCGGGTTTTAATCGCGCCACATGGCCCCGATCTGAACGGCTTACCTTTTGAGGCGCTTATTACAAAAAGGGATGATCAAATTATCCACTGGAATAAATTGCACTATTGGCTAAACGAACAAAGCATTGCATATCAACCCTCGGCCAGTGTATGGTATTCAATGAAACGGTTCCCATTTCGCTATCACGTCGCCTCTTTTTTGGGCATTGCGCCGGATTTCAGCCAGAAGCGCCTTCAGTGCTTTTCCGATGTCCTTGAACAAAATTTTGAGGAGGTAAGGCGCTTAGCAGGTATTATGGCTTCATCGGGAATAAAATGCGACACCGTTATTGGTTTTACGGATAAATTAAACCTACTAGACAGGCTAAAAAAATCACCTTCCTTCGTACACTTTTCAACACATGGGAAGCCATTTGCGGACAATCTCCCGGCGGGCATCATATTAAATTGCGAACCAAATGGAGATTGTAAGGAATGTATTTTACAATACGAAGAGATCGCCGGGATTGACATGACCCATACCTTTATGGCAACCTTTAGCGCGTGTTCAACTGCTGCGGGTGAGGATATCGTGGGGGAGGGTTTATCCAGTATGGTGTACGCATTTGTGGAAGCTGGCGTTCGCAATACCGTACCTACCCTGTTTGCAGTGAATGAAACAAGTGCAAATGCTTTGTTCAAACAGTTTTACGAAAATCTTTTACATAGAAAAGCATTGCCAAGTGAAGCATTAAACGCCGCAAAAAGGGAAGTAGCCGGTAATGCGAAGGCGCAGCCCGCTGATTGGGCCGGGTTCGTTTATTTTGGCCCGGACGATGCGCCGATCTTACCACGGCAATATGGTCATTGGCTTTATGCAGGGGCGCTTATCGGGACATTGCTGGCCTTCATTTTTTGGCTTCGCAAAAAGGCAGTAAAGCCCTGAGTTCCGGAACAAGAGGCAAGCCGCTCGTCGCGGCCAGCCACAGTTCGCAGGATAGGCCGATTTGCAGGCGTGGATTTTTGAAGCCCATATCCATAACCAAGGACTTCGAAGTGGTAAGGCCCGTGCCAAGCCAGAATTTTCTCCAAAAGTGAGCTCTGGCGATCAATTCGGCATAAAGCGGGGCATTGTTTACATATCGAAAGGCCAATATTCCTTCCAAATAAGTGTTTTTTGAAATATCCTTTTGTGCTCCAAAAACACCAAAAAAATGCGGTACCAGCTTAACTGAAAGCTGGTTGTCCCGGATGTTGGCAGCTTTTACTGTTATGTTCTGAACGGACAACCCGGCCGACCAAGGCATTGCCGCCCCTTTTGCTTTTTTAGCGTAATAAATGCCCGCGCCTACATCAACAACCAGATTTTTATCAGAAATACCTGCGATAAAATCTCCCAGGTCTCTTACCTGAGCCTGCGCGGGGTCGCTGACCGACTGGTTTGCACCGACAGACAAACCCAAAGCAAGAAAGTGTGCTTTGGTAGATTGCAGCGCGTAGGAATAATTGAAAGATGCTTCGGTCTGAGACCATATCCCGGCCTTTTCGGAGCGAATGTTCAAGGCTAATGTGTTCTTTGGGTCAACTGCCCAACCCGCCATCAAAGAAACAATCCGGGGGGAATCATCTCCCCAGAAAATGGTTTTAAAACCTGCGTCGATGTACCCACGGTTGCCGTGGGCGAGCATGGGTAATGGCTTTGCTGCCGGGTTGAGCGCTGCCATATTGTCCCACAGAAGACGGGTAGGGATAATTTGCTGAGAAGACAGCTGGCTGCATTGCAGCCATGCCAAAATGATAAACAATGTCCGCATATTTGACTTATTCAGGCTATGGAGGTACGACTGTTTGAATCCTCCACAACGATTTTATTGTTTCACAGTGGAAAAAACAGGGATTTCTGGACATTCTTTGCGTGAACTCAAGGCACATTCACATCTTGGGTATTGTTCTCTGTTGCAATATGTCTTTGTGATTTCGTTTACCTTTTTTGTCAAATAAGCATCAAGTTCCTGAATGGTGATGAAACCATCTTTTTGACCGGAGCCTGCTCCATCCGCCGAGCCATTGATGCCTTCTATTATTGCTGCAGTATAAGCCCCGTTTTTATAGGGAGAAGTTGGACATTCATAGGAGGGAGAGCTCCCGGTAGATGCAAACAGGAATAGCCCTTCATTGTATTTATTCAAGCTATCAATCAATGGCTCACTTCCTTTAATGTTTGCAATGCCAGCCTGGCAAACATCCAAAAATATGTATATCCTTTTGTTTTTTATGTCTTTTAAAATTGTGCACAACTCCTGAAAATCTATTTCGGAGTCTGATGTTTTGATATGCAATCGCCCATACTCTTTTACGCCATGCGAAGATATAAAAATTAAAATAACGCTGTTCGACGGGCTGTTCGAGTGCTGTTCCCTTATCTTTTTAAATGAATTTTTTATTCGCTGTTCCGTTGTTTCATCTGGCTTGTTGTACACTTCAGTTTTTATATCGCTGTACAACTGGGTATCCATTTTATTGCAGGTTGAAGCAAAGTCCTCTGCATCCTTGGTGGTATATTTCAATTTGTCGGTCTGCAAATCCGGTACTCCGAAGAAGTAACCGTAAAAATGCGGTTTATTGATGCTAAGGGTTACAAATTCGCTTACACGCGTTGTGTCTCCCAACGGGTCGATAATTTCAATTTCAATTTCATTTTCCCCGTCTGTCAAATAATCAGAGGGGTTGAGAACCTCGAAGGAGAAATTAAGGATGCCGAAAGGGCCATTCATTTCCAGCGTTATCTCTTTGGTACGCTGTTTAGGCGTTACTGAATTTTGGTTTTTCAGCTTAAAGGAAATACTGCTTTTATATTCACCCTTTTGATTTACCTGGGCTTCAACCTTGATCAGTATTGCCCCATCTGTACTTTTGTCTTGCGCTATTTTTCCAATTATCGGCTTATTACTGACAACAACCTTCCCTTGCGAAACCGCTGAAACATTACCGATCTTTTCCCCGTCAGCATACACTGTAAAATTGACCGTTCCATCTGTAATGTTTCCGGCAGTAACCGGGATGCCAAGGCGTAGGTGTTTCTTGCCTGCTTTTAAGGTGCAAATTTTGGTCTCACAGGCGATGGCGCTTTTATCTGCCACGGCCTTCAAAGTGTACACTATCTCACTACTGAGGTCACTCGGGTTCGATCGCTCGGCCATAACTCTAATACTTTCAGTTTTGCCTGCCCCTAATATATTGTTTCCCAAGAAAGTTTCGAAGACGATATCTTTAAAAATCAACGTTGCATGGGCGCCTCCTTTGGGATTGTCCATATGCCTTGGAGAATTGTTCAAACTTGGAATAGGGGTCCAGGATTTTGTCCCGTACCCATTTTTTGCGGCACTAAACAGGGACAAGTTGTTTGAAGCGAAAACATATTTGCCTGTTTCTTCTTTGGCACTGATTGGGGCAGTAAAAACGATGCCCTTCTCCGCCTCCGCATCAGGCTGTTGCGGGTTGCTGGCTATTATATAAGTATAAGTGACTCCTCGCCCCTTTGGGGTTGCCACTTCTGAAGCCCCGACGCGCCATACCTGCAGATCTGGATTTCTTTGGCCGAATTCGTTGGAATAGGTGGTGCCAGTTAACAGCCAATCGCCGCTGTACGGTTCCATGTGAATGGCATGCAAGGCATCATAAGCGCTCTTACCGCGCCTGCCTTCGGGCAGCGTTTCATACAATACCGTATTCAGGTCGTCTGAAAGGCGGGCAAACCAGGCATCTGTATCGGCATTACGGCTCGATTGGTAACTGCCGGCCAATGCTATTGTATTGTCAAATGACAGTGCCACATCGTTGACTTCCAATATGCCGTACTTCGAAGGTTTACAAACTGGCTCGAAGTCGTCTTTCTGGGCTGGTATTACATAGCGATATCCGGTTTCGTTGGTTTTTGTTGCGGTTTTCGGCGATGCCTGACAGTCTATTGAGGGCGTTGTATCAACCTCGATTTCGCCGCGGGCGTTGATTTTGGCAACGCGGAGCTGACCACTATGGTCTTTTCCCACCACTACAAATACTTCTTCGTTGAGCCATTTAGCTACCGCAATACTGTGCCAATTTTGCAGTATGCGCTTATCTTCAAACTTTATTTTATGTTGATCGACCATTGGGGTTAAAAGCAGCAGGTTGTTTCCTTGTTTTCCCAGTAAAACCGGCCTGCCGTCCCATTCGCCAATGGCTAATATGGATTCTACCTTTGGTATATATGCCCTAATGTTCGACTTGCCCAACTTGCTTCCATAATCCTCCCATTTTGCGGCAAAATAAAAGCCCTGAGGCCCGGAACTTGACATTGCCGTTCCGCCCAGCGCCATGCCCCAGCCCATTTCTTTGGCGCAGATCAGGCTAAGGGAGGAGTTTCCTGACCCTTGTATGGTGTCGGGCAGCCCGATTGGCTTTCCCGATGTGGTATAAAAACCATAAATCCCCACCGATTGAGTGGCCTTGCGTTGTTCGCCCACAACGAACAGGACATCCTCTTCGATTAATTGTATTATTTGGTATGGCACAACCTGAGTCTTCGGGGGTAAGAAGCCCACCAGTAAAGCCGCAGCAAATAAGCCCCCAATACATATTGCCCAATGTTTCATGATTTGATATGTGTTTTGTATTGTGATTGAATGAAACCGCTTTATCGCCTGATATTTACCGTTCCCCGATATATATGCCCATCTTCTTTTGTTTGCACCAAGTAGAGGTATGCGCCAGCTGGCAGTGGTTGCCCTCGGGAACTGCCGTTCCAGTCATTGTTATACGGGTCCGCTTCATAAACGCATTGCCCCCAAACATTGAACACACGCAGGGAGGCATTGCCGTCCAACAACCAGGTGGGAGCAAAAGTGTCGTTTTGCGCATCGCCGTTGGGCGTGATGAGCCAGTTGCCGCCGTTGGTGCCAGCTGTGTGGAAGGCCACAGCAGCCGAGGGCTCGGATAAGCAGCACAAATATTTGAAACGGACGGTAAATACGCTTGAATCACTTACTGGGACAAGGATAAAGGGCGCAGTTGTAAAAGTGTCCCGTTGCGGGCTTTCCCAGTGGTATTCCATTTGCCCGGGGCTAAATGGCGTATTGACAACCCCTATCCTGACGCTATCGCCGAGCATAGTTTTTGTAATCTGTGGCTTGGGAAGTGGCTGCGCAAGGGAATTGCATTCCAGGTTTTCCAATTGGAGCACCCAGATATCCCTCCCTCCATTAAACTGATTTGCGTCAACATCAACGTTGTTAGAGTCGGTATAGCCTGCAAGCACCAGTTTGTTATTGCGCTCCAGCATTTTGAATACGCTTTCACCTCCTCCTCCGCCAAAATTAGCCGTCCAGACGA
This sequence comes from uncultured Saprospiraceae bacterium, assembly GCA_964453475.1. GTDB lineage: Bacteria > Bacteroidota > Bacteroidia > Chitinophagales > Saprospiraceae > M3007. Next base: position 7,534 of record CAYVPM010000096.1, read on the forward strand.
TCTCCCCGCTATTATCTAATTTTACGATGAAAAACTCACCGTTCCCGTACGCTGCACATATATCGCCTCCTGTGCCAAATGGTTGTGAAAATCCTCCCAGGTAATAAGCGCCATCAGATGCCTGAATAACGGACCTGCCAATATCGTCGTGGTTAAAACCAAAACATTTTGACCAAAGGACTTTGTCCATATTTTGGGTCAATTTCAACAGCCACATATCGACGCTGGGATTAAGTGTGTTTTTTTGGCGGTGATTG
>CAYVPM010000097.1:0-7774 GCA_964453475.1 uncultured Saprospiraceae bacterium
TCTGCACCCACCGCTTCTCGACGCGGAAGTCGATGCGGTGGAAGGCCGGCGTCCGCCATATCAACGGCTTCAAAGTTGGAAATGACCAACTTTTCCTTGGTTTTGAACTTGTCTTTGATAATCTGGTGCAGCACTTCCAATTCAATGTCCAACAAAGCGGTCAATGCCCCAACGTACACCATGTTTTTCAGCAGCTGACGCTGGCGCGGGTCTGGGAATTTGTCCATGCACATTTGCATCATGGGGATGCCGAGATATTGGATATCTTTTCGGATAAACTCTTTGTGCAGTTCTTTTGTGCTGTCGTAAATGAAATAGCCGCCTTTTTTCACACTTGCAATGTCTTTCGGCATGCTCTGCGGGTTCACGCTGAGCATGATGTCGATGCCTTCGCGGCGGCCGAGGTAGCCTTTTTCGCTGACGCGTACCTCATACCAGGTAGGCAGGCCCTGGATGTTGGAAGGGAATATGTTTTTGGGCGATACGGGTATGCCCATGCGGAAGATGGCCTTGGCAAACATGTCGTTCGCACTGGCAGAGCCGGTGCCGTTTACGTTGGCGAATCTTATGACGAAATCGTTTAACACTATTCTGGTGATGAGCTAAAAGTGATGAGAGATGAGTGTTTCTCAGGCAAATTTCAAACCGCCTGCCTTTGCAGTGTTGTATAAATACTTCTCCATGTCCCAGGCGGATGTCGGGCATCGCTCGGCACAAAGCCCGCAGTGCAGGCACACGTTTTCGTCTTTCACCATAACGCGCTTGGTCGGCAGTTCTGAGGAGACGTACAAATCCTGGGTAAGTTCGTTGGCGGGGGCGCTCAGGCGCGTGCGCAGGTCTGTTTCATCGCCATTTTCCGTGAAGGTGATGCAATCCGTGGGGCAAATATCCACACAGGCATCACATTCGATGCAGCGGGAGGTGGTGAAAACAGTTTGCACATCGCAGTTGAGGCAGCGTTCGGCCTCTTTGAACGCTGTTTCCACATCGAAGCCCAGTTCGACCTCCATCAGGCGGTCTTTCAGGGACTTCGTCTTGTCGGCGTGCGGCACTTTGAAACGCAAATCCGGCGCTATGCTGCTGTCGTACATCCATTCGTGGATGCCCATTTTCTGGTGAATAAGGTTGGTCAGTGGGTCAGGCCGCTCGTCGAGGCTTTTGCCATGGCAAAACAGGTCGATCGAGACAGCAGCGCTGTGGCCTTGTGCTACGGCAGTGATCACGTTTTTGGGCCCCATGGCGGAGTCGCCGCCGAAAAACACGTTGGGCACCGTCGACTGGAAAGTTGTTTTGTTGAGGATCGGCACCTCCCAGCGGTCAAATTCAAGGCCCAAGTCGCGCTCGATCCAGGGGAAGGCGTTCTCCTGGCCCACGGCGATCAGCACGTCGTCGGCTTCGAAGAAAACGTCCGGTTCACCTGTCGGTACCAGGTTCCGCCTGCCTTTTTCGTCGTATTCGGCTTTTACCAGTTGGAACATCATGCCCGTCAGTTTGCCGTCTTTCACGACAAAAGACAGCGGCACGTGGTTTTCGTAAATCGGAATGTCCTCATGCACGGCGTCTTCAATTTCCCAGGGAGAAGCTTTCATTTCTGTACGCGGGCTGCGCACCACCACCTTTACATCGTCGCCGCCCAGTCGGCGGGAGGTGCGGCAGCAGTCCATGGCTGTGTTGCCACCACCCAAAACAAGTACTTTCTTCCCGATCTTGCTGGTATGCTCAAAGGCCACGTTGGCCAGGAATTCAATGCCGATCTGAACATTAGCGCCGGCTTCTTTGCGGCCGGGCAGGTCGCTCAGGTCGCGGCCGCGTGGGGCGCCCGTTCCGACAAAAATGGCATCGTAGCCTTTGCCCATCATTTCCTTCATGCTCGACACGTAGGTGCGGAACTGGGTGTGGATGCCCATGTCGAGGATATACCCCACTTCTTCGTTCAGTACGGTTTCGGGCAAACGGAAAGAAGGTATCTGGGTGCGCATCATGCCGCCACCAGCGGGCTGTTCGTCGTACAAATGGATTTCATAGCCCAGGGGCGCAAGGTCGCGCGCCACGGTCAGGGAGGCCGGGCCGCCGCCGATTAGGGCAATTTTTTTCCCATTTGGGGCAAATGGCCCTTGTGGCATGAGATTTTTGACCTCACCTTTAAAATCGGCGGCCACGCGCTTGAGACGGCAAATGGCCACCGGTGCTTCTTCCACGCGGCCACGCCGGCAAGCAGGTTCACAGGGTCGATCACAAGTGCGGCCCAATACGCCGGGGAATACATTGGATTCCCAGTTGATCATATAAGCCTCTGTGTAACGTTCGGCGGCAATGAGGCGGATGTATTCCGGCACAGGCGTATGAGCGGGGCAGGCGTACTGGCAGTCGACCACTTTGTGGAAGTATTCCGGGTCTTGAATGTTGGTTGGATTCACGATTCAGGTTCTTTTTGCGACAATTCGGAGTGCCAAAGTAGGGGGTTGCTTCATTTTTTTTCAAAAATAATTTTTAAAAGAAAAAACCAGGCAATAATTCGGTCGAAAACTTTAATAAAACCCCGGGAACTGAATGCCTGAACTGGCGGTTTAAACTGAAAAGCACGAGTACAAACATTTGAATTTTAGTCATTTGTGTGAAAGTGCCAATTTTGAGGGCGAGGTTTTTGGGCCTTTTGCGATATAAAACTGTTTTCGGGATTTATACGTAAATTTTGTTAACGAAAGGCGGAAAAAAACCATTAATGTTTGGTTAATCCCTACCCTGATTTAAGTACTGGCACGCCGTTCGCACGTCTTATATTCAACGAAACGATTTTAACCAACTTTCAAATCAACGAAATTACCATGCGGTACGCAAATATTGTCTTATTCATTGTCCTCTTAACCCCTTTGTGTTCAAAGGCTCAAATCTTTACGAAGAACGTAAAGCCGGCTGAGACCATATTGATAGAAGGCAAAGTGTTTGACGAGGTTTCTGGCACACCGATTAACCAATCGGGCGTCACAGTTTTTGACGATGTTATGAAAATGGGGCTGGCTCATACCGAAACAGATGCAAATGGTTCTTATCAATTAAGGGTGCCGGTGAAAGCGCGTTACCGGGTGCTGGCCGAAAAGCCTACCTATTTTGACTCCGAAAAGATTGTAGACCATACAGAGGGCGCCCTGAGCGCAGCCCTGGGAATGGCCCGCAAGCCCGGCTATGTGTTCGACATCACGATTTTTGACAAGGCTTTTGAGCACAACACCATCAATACCCTGCGCGATTGCAAAGTGGAGATTTACAACAACACCACTCGCGAACAGGAGCTGACCATTGAAAAATTGTCGAAATCGACCTTTAATTTCTCGTTTGCGGAAGGAAACCACTACACCGTGCTGGTGCGGAAGCCTGGTTACCTCAACCGCCGCATCGAAGTGTACGTCAACGTGAACGGCTGTATCCTTTGTGTGGACGGTATGGGCATAAAAGAGCCGGATTTGGTGCCGCTGATGACCCACAACAACGAGATCGGCTACTTTTTGGGCACCATTGACCTTGATTCTATACAAATTGGAAAGCGCTTCCAGTTGAACAATATTTATTACGACTTCGACAAATGGGATATCCGTACGGATGCCGCGAAGATATTGGACAACCTTTCTGTTTTCCTCAAAGACAACCCCGGCATCACGGTGGAGCTTGGCTCTCATACCGATTCAAGGGGCAGCGATGAATACAACCTTTCGCTTTCAGACAAACGCGCCGCATCTGCAGTTTCCTACCTCGTAGAAAAGCAAGGTATCTTTTTCGGAAGCATTACGTCTAAAGGTTATGGCGAGACCCAATTGGTCAATAAATGCGACGACGGGCAGGCTTGTTCCGAGGACGAGCACCAAAAAAATCGCAGGACAGAAATAAAAATTACCGGCGTTTTGGAAGAAGACCCGATTTGGAAAAAAACGCTCAAAGAAATCATTGAAGACAAGGAATTGTATCGGAAAGTGATCGAAAAGGAGCAGAAACAAGAAGTTAACGAAACCATAAAAAAACCAAAACCAGTGATTCGAAGCGGCTCAAAATAATTTTTGGCACGGTTTTTCAACATCAATAAACAAATTACACACCCACAGATTCCTCAAAAAAATCTAATCCGTTCACCTGAGTTTTAAATTTCAACATTATGAAATCTCTCGTTCAAAATCGCAAAAACTTTTTGGTTGCTTCCCTTGTGGCAGCAGCATTTGGATTGAATGCCCAAATTGAATCCACCCACACCGATGTGAAGTATGGCTACACCACCGTGGTGTATAAAGATAAAGCAGCAACGGACACCGACGTGCTGAATGCCCTCGAAAACTCGGTTGGAATGGGCGACGTGGTACGCGTAACGGTAGCGCCGCCTAAGCCTGCTCCTGCTCCGAAAGTCGACAAGGCAAAAGGAGAAGATACCTGGCTCAAGCCGGTGGCCAAGCCAGCAGTCAGCACTTTGACTGCTTCGACGGCATCTGCTCCGGTTAAAAGCCCTGCAAGCCCGGTTGCACCAAAGCTTTCACCAGCAGCACCAGCTGCTGCAATGACTGCCCCTACAGCGCCAAAGCCTGCTCCTGCCAAAGTAGCGGCGGCCTCACGCACAGCAGTTGCTGCACCTGCATCACCGAAGCCTACCGCTGATAAGGTGGTAGCTGCTCCTAGCAATGCCGCCGCCGCTGCACCTGCTAAGGTTGAAGAAAGCCCCGCAGCGCCAATTGCAGCAGCTCCAACAACAGTGCGCGTTGCCAGGTCTGCAGAATCCATAAAAGCCAGCAAATCGGCTAATAAGTCGCTGAAAAAAGGAAAAAGCAATTTTAAGCCAAAGCACCGCAAAAAAGGTAAGCAGCGCTATAAGTGTCCTAAATTCTAAGGGAAAATAGCTCAATAAACTAAGCCGGGTACATGAACGATGTTCGTGTACCCGGCTTTCTTTATTTAACTTGCTATGGCTGCGGCGCCATACTTATATACGGCTTCTAATCAAGGCTGCGCCCTTGCCGCTTCAACCATAATTTTTATCTCCTCCACCAGGCCATCGTCGCTGCCTTCAAAGCCTACTGCTTTGAAACGGATTTTTCCGTTGGAGTCCAGGATGAATTTGGTCGGGATGCCGGAAACGCCGAATGAGGCGATCACTTTGTCGTCGTTGTCGAGCAGGACGTTGAACGAATAACCTTTGCCGTTGATGAAATCTGCGGCGTTTTTGGCCTTGTCCGTGCCTTTTTCCCAGCTGTCGACAAACACGAAGGCTACTCCAGCGTCGTTTTTGTAGTGGTCAACAGCCTTTTGCATGCCGGGGAAGGATGCTTTGCAAGGGCCGCACCAGGTGGCCCAAAAATCCACCACGACTACCTTGCCTTTCAAGCTTTCCAGGCTGACAGTTTCACCTTTCAGATTTTTCAGGCTGAAAGCCGGAGCTGGGTCTTTGATCATTTTTGCCAAAAGTTCTTTGCGCTTTTCAGCTTTGGCAGCGCTGCCCAGTTTTTCCAGGTAAGCTGACGCGCCTGCCTCGCTGCGGTCTTCGGCCATGTACAGGCGTTTGAACTGATCTGACATAGCGCCGGTGGCCTTGCCATTGAGCAGGAAGCCTTCCAATTGGTGGCGCAGTTCGGGAGAGGCGGCGCGTTCCAGGTAAGCGGTGTAGCGCTCGTTCATGTCAGGTGATTCACCTTTATTGATGGCAATTACCTCGGCCTGCAAGTCGGCTGCACCTTTTGCATCCCCTTTTTTGTCCATGACAAAGGCATAGGTATCGGCGTACATGGCAAACATGTTCTTGCGTTGGCTGAGCCAGCTTTTTTGGCTCAAGTAGGGGATTTTAGCACCACTTGGGTTGGCGATCTCCCGGCGGGCGATATCTGTTGCGGTCGCGGCCATGATGCCGGCCTCGTCGAGCGACATGTTCTTTTCTGCCAGTTCCCAGGCAAAGTTGTTGTACAGGCTGGCGCGGTCGGTTTCGGGCAGCAAAGCGGCGATGCTGCGGAGTTTTTCCCAGTTTTGTTGGTCGCCGTATTTGTTGGCCAGGGTGCTGCGCATTTGGCCGACGGCCCTGGTGTCGTCTTCATCAAGTGGCTTGTATTTGTTGGCATAAGCTACGATCATCTCTTCCACCTTGGCCAGGTCCGGCTCCATCTCGATCGATTTGCGGTGCTCTTGTTTGGCCAGGATCCCGTTTGGCCAGTTTGCCCGCGCTTTTTCCTTCAGGGTTTTGGATTTGTCGGCTTGGCCAAGCCGGTCGTAAAGGCGGGAGATGTTCACCAAATCCATTTCCTTGATGCTTGTCAGGCTTTCCATTTCTGCCAGGAAAGCGAGGGCTTCGGCTTTCCCGTCGTCACCTTTTTTCACGGCCATAAGGCAATTGACGGCGCTCTGCCAGTATTTGGGTTTCAAGTCTGCTTGGGCAGCGAATGCTTGCTCGTAGAGCTCAAGGGCTTTTGCAGCTGTACGGTTCAGCCCGTAAAGGCCGCCCCAGTCGCGGTACAAGGAAGCCTGGGCCGCCTTGCTTTCCGGAAGTTGGTTCCCGGAGGCATCGCAAACCGGGATGAAATAACCTTCCCCATCGTTGTTGTCAACCTGATCGCTCTTGTCGAGGTTTTCGAGGCTCAACAGCACCGATTTTGTATTGGCGCCCAGGGTGAAGATGCCGATAAGGGTATTGCCGCTTCGGGCCACGGCCAGTTCTATGGCTTGTGCCTTACCATCGGCAAATTCCAGCGCGTTTACCCCGATGGCTTCTGCGCTGCGCACTTTGCTGTTTGAAAGGTCGAATTCTACCCGGACGCTTTCTCCAGACTTTGGGGCAGCGGGCATGGTTTTCCAGCTTTGAGCAGCCAATATGAAAGGGGAAAGCAGGAAAAGAAGGATGATTTTTTTCATGTTGTTGTTGTTGAATTTTTGCTTTAAAAATTAGGGCAACGCACCCGGCTTTTTCTTTCGCCGGGATGGTAGTAGCTCAAGGAAACTTCAAATGCGCCCCGTGAATTGTTTGCCTGAGTCAATTTTGACACGGTTATGTCGTAACTAAGTCCAACCGTCCATCGGTTCAACTCCACCATGCCGACTATGGTAACGGCATCGGCTTGAAAACCTTTGTCGAGTTTGTTCCCAATGCGGGCCCAGGCGCCTGCGCGCAGGGCAAGTTCGTTGTAGTCGTTGTTTGAATAGCGCAAGTTTACACCCAAATCGGTCTCAAAAGAGGGGCCCTGGCGCATTACAAGAGCGCCTGGAAGCAGGCTGACTTTATCGTTCAAGGGGAATTCCCCTCCAGCATGTGCCGACCATCGGGAATACAGCGTTTCATTGCCGTCTTCCACCAGCGAGATTTGCGGGGCGTTCAGGTGGTGCATGGCGCCGCCAAGGTAAAAAGTGCCGTTGTTCTCGAACAGCACGTACCAGAGCAAACCGGCGTTGAAATCGAGCCAGGCCTTGGAGTTTGCATTTGGGTTGGGTTCATCGCTTGAAAGGCCAAAATTCGGTGTTTCGGTGCCGGAGTCGAACTGCCGGCTAAACCACACTTTTCCCCAGTCTATGGAGTTTTGGCCGAACCCGATTTGCGCCCCGGCAGACAAATAGTGGTCGGCCTGGCGGCGGCCACCGGAAAGTTGCTTTAAAAATGCGCCGCCAAGGTGCACTTTGTTTTGCACGAACCTGGCTGTTCCCGCTTCATCGTGCATGGCGCCCAGGCCAAAGGAAGCATAATCGTCCTGCATCCCTACCGGAACGCGGTATTCATACGCTGCAGAATAGGTGCGGAAAGGAACGGGAGAAATGATGCTGCCCC
>CAYVPM010000098.1:0-7768 GCA_964453475.1 uncultured Saprospiraceae bacterium
TGATCCGGCGATTACTTATTGAAAACACCGAAGAAGTTTCCCTCCGTAAGGCAATGGATGAAAAGAAAATCGTCCTGGTCAATCTCTCAAAAGGGCATGTAGGAGAAGATGTTGCTCACATGCTCGGCGCTCTTTTTATCACTTCCATTGCCTCAGCCGCTTTTAGCCGTGTGGATACTCCCGAAGAAAACCGTGTTCCGTTTATGGTCTATATGGACGAGTTTCACAACTTCACCACGCTTTCCTTGGTCAACATGTTTTCTGAACTGAGGAAGTTCAAAGTGGGAATGACCTTGGCACACCAGTACATGAATCAGCTTGAAGATGATATCAAGAGTGCAGTACTTGGAAATGCCGGGACTGTAATTTCATTCAGAATCGGAACAGAAGATGCAATGCACATGTCAAAGGAGATGTACCCTGAATTTGATATTGAGGACTTTATAAATCTACCCAACTACAAAATCTATCTGAAACTCATGATCGACGGTAAACCAAGCAGGCCGTTCAGTGCCGTCACTACTCGGCATTCCGAGACCAATTAAGTGCAAAAACACCACTTGCCAATCTGGCAATTTCTGCCGTCTACGCATTCCTTCCTGATTTGAATACACTGGGTTTAGAAAATTCTTTGACAATCTAAACCAAACAATTCACCTATGGCAACTTTGAAACGATTACCCCAAGAGGAGGAAGACCAGGACTATTGGTTCGCGGGCTCTTGTTTCCTAACAAGCGGCGTATCAAGCACCCTCAGTTCCGAGGAAGTCCTTAGTATCCTCACCGATCTCTACGAGTTTGTAAAAGAGAAACAGGGAATAGATTACCTACAAGTCTATGAAAGGGACGATGGCTTACGAGTATGGGCAATAGATCAAGTTCCAAGATGTAAACTCAACGATCATCCTCCCTCTCATAATCACTTTACCCTCTTGTTTCCCGAAGAATATTGAGATTGTAATCAATTGATAAAGAAGCATATGCAGACAAGTAACAAATTTCTTCACTTCAAAATCTTTTTCTAATGCCAAAAGGTGTATCGCGCACTGTCGAATCGACGCCTGCGCAAGATCGTATTAAAGCAGCCGAGGCCGCTATCCGTAAACTTCAATTCGATAAACGTAAGATCGACCTGGAAATCCAAAAATTCCAGCTCGACATCGAAGCGGCGAAAGAAGAACTGGAAGTGTGAACGGCTGCAAACTCCGTAAGCTTCTCGCTCCTACAATGGGAACACGGGAAGTTTCATTAAACCATACCAACGGCAAAATCGCCGTTGGTTTTTTGTTTCCCGACACCTTATATATATAGGCATAGGGTTTACCCCTCACCTGGTAACCCATTTCCGAGAAATCAGTAGCGGGAGCCCTACCATTTCCATTCTCTTGTCAATCTGACAACTTCTACCGTCTACACGCTCCTCTCTGATACATATACACTCTGGTTTAGAATATTCTTTGACAATTTAAACCGGTTTAAAATGAAAAATCCACCATTCTTAATGCTATCAGAGGTAAAGGTTTCGTACCGGAGCCGATCACTGGTAACGCACAAGCCCAAAATCTGTTCCTCGAAAGATGCTGAAAAAGTCCTCCGAGAAAATTGGAGTGACGACATTGAATTACTCGAAGAATGCAATGTCTTGTTTCTCACCAAGGCCAACCAAGTAAAAGGAATTTACCGTGCATCCCGAGGTGGTACTTCCGGTACGGTCGTTGACCTCAAGATCATTTTTGCCGCCGCGCTCAAAGGAATGGCGGCAGCGATTATCGTAGCGCACAATCATCCTTCTGGTAATCTTGAACCCAGTCGTGCCGACATCGAGCTTACCAAGAGATTACGCGACACTGGTTTGATGCTTGATTTACCAACTCTTGACCACTTGATTCTTGCTCCCAATGAGGGCTACTACTCCTTTGCTGATAACAGCCTGATCTAAATTTCACCACACTAAATTTCTTCAGTATGAAAAACACTACCACAACAGTAGAAGGCACTCCTATGTCTAATGGTTCAGGTACAGGCAATGATTTGTACCAACAAGTGACCAACAAAATCATTGCAATGATTGAGAAGGGTGTAGCTCCCTGGAGGAGAACTTGGAGTACTTATGGTTTAGCTCGTAATTATGTCACCCGGCATATTTACACTGGTATCAATCTGATCCTAATGAACAACACGCCACACCCGATACCGTATTTTATGACCTTTAGACAGGTGAAGGAACACGGTGGACAAGTTCGCAAAGGCACTAAAGCGGAAATGGTCATATACTTTAACATGTACTACAAAGATTGCTATGACCACACTTTGGACAAGGAAGAAGCTTGCAAGCGGAGAATTGCTGGTGAAGAAATTCAAGTGTTGAAGTTCATCCGGTATTACAACGTCTTTAATGTTGCCGACATCGAAGGAATCAAGTTTGAGATTCCAGAGATCGAGTCAAGGCCAAATGAGAAAATTGTGTGGTGCGAAAACATTATAGAGAATATGCCTAACCGTCCTGAGTTAAAAAGTATTGACGGCAACCGTGCTTTCTACTCTCCTGTACCTGATTTTGTAAATATGCCCGACATTAAGCAGTTTGAGACACCAGAGGATTACTACGCAACCTTTTTCCATGAACTCACCCATGCCACCGGCCATGCTTCGCGCCTGGCGCGGGAGGAAGTAATGAACCCTGAAACCTTTGGTAGTAAACCGTACAGTCGTGAAGAATTGGTTGCTGAAATGGGCGCGTCCTTTCTGTGTTCCAGTGTGAACATTGACTATGACAACATCGTTGAGAACAATGTGGCCTACTTGGCGGGATGGTTAAAAGTGTTGAAGGAGGACAGTAAGTTTATTTTCAAAGCGGCAGCAGAGGCGCAGAAAGCGGCGGACTACATCTTAAACCGGAGACAGGTTAATGGTGATGAACCTCCTCCTTTTTGATTCCGTTTTTTGGTTCAAGTTTCATTAAAAAGATCAATCCCTGTATTGGCAATGCGCCAGTACAGGGATTTTTTGCTTTGAATTTTTTGATGTTGACTTATAAGTCAAACTCCAATTTATGATGTGATGCGATTAGTTTTTTCTTCGCTTCTTCAAGTGTTTTGTAATAACTTTCCAGAGAATCTTCAAAAGATGCTGCTTTTGCTTTTCTCATTTCTTTATCTTCTTTTGGAAAGTCAAGCACTTGAAAATCTTCTTCGCTTAACCTATATCGGCTTGGTGTACCACCTCTTGTTTTTGAGTACATATACTTCAACATGAGGTCTGTTCTTAGTACGCCAGTAATATAAAATCGATCTTTGTGGTCGTGGGGTCGGATCACTATAAATTCAGATGAAGCGATAATGAAATCAACTGCCTTATCAATTTTGGGAACAACGACAATTTTTCGGTTCATCATACTTGGGCCAAGCCGTGCAAGCAATATATCGCCCTCTTTTACAATTTTCAAACTTCCTTCAATTTCATTACCCAAACAGTAAATTATATTCTCAATTTTAACCGGATTGTTTTGCAGTTCATCCATTCGGATAAGGGCGAAATTTGAATATTCGTTTGCTTCGCTACTTGGTGTAATTTTTTCGCTTATCACGTCCGCTATGTCTGTAATCTTTTCAGTTTTGTTCTTAAAGGTTGGTTTCCAGACGTATCTCGTAGCGTTCAATGGCCCTTCTTTCAATATATCCGAAAGTTTAATGGTATAGCAGTTTTCAGTTCGTTTATATTTTACCTTGTCTTTACTGTAAAGTTTCCACTGATTGAAAATACAAGTAGGACTATCTGAATATAATTCATTCACTTCCTCCCTGCCAGTACTATCAATTCCAACTTGTTTGGCGACCCCCATAAAAACCGAATAATCTGTTAGCTTTTCTTTCTTGCCTTTCTTACGCAGGAATAAAACAGATGATTTAATACCTGCTCCAAAATGACTAAACGCAGACTCAGGAAGTGAAATTGATGCCTGCAATTCGCAATGCTCTAAAATATAATCTCGGACATATTGAAGCGTGGTATTTGTCATTACACCTTCTGGTACAACAATTGCAATTTTTCCTGTTTCTGGTTTTGCAAACTCAATACATCTCTCAATAAATAGAATTTCGCTCTTTTGGGTTGGTCTTTCTATGTCTCCATTCATTCCCAAATCAAAGTTTTTAAGGTAGGTACTATCTTTCTTTTTGATTGTTGAGCCAAATGGAGGATTAGAAAGAATCAAATCAAAAGATTCTTCTTTAAATTCGGAATTCAGTAATTGAAAATCGGTAAATTTAGCAAGTGCATCGTGGCCTATTACATTTGTGTGACCATCATCATGGATAATCATGTTCATTTTACAAACGCGAGCAATTTGGTCGTTTATTTCAATTCCAAAAAGCCTCTTTTCTGCAAAATTGTGCCAATGCGTGAACGCTTCAAATTCGTCATAGTTTTCTTGTGCAAAAGCCCGAACTTCATCCATTGCATACAGCAGAAATCCTCCACTACCACAGGTAGGGTCAATCACCCTATGTTCTTGTTTTGGCTCTAACATTTTAACGCAAAATTGAACTACTGGCCGCGGTGTGAAAAACTGTCCCATTTTGCCAATGAAAAAGTCTTTCATGAATATCTCAAAGGCAACGCCTTTTGTGTCAAGGTCAGTCTTTCCTAATGAAAGTTGCTGTAAGTGTTCGACAACGTTGTAAACAATATCAGGAGCAAGATTTATCTTGTCTTTGAATACTTGCGGGTCATCTATTTTTGCTTGTGCATATATTTCCTGTATTCGGTCAAAAACTTCTTCATGCGTTTCATGCGAACCAATCTGAAATTTATATTCTTCTTTCTTTTTTGTTCCCTTTTCATCTTTCAGTTTACAAAAAAGAAGTTTTGCCACTTCATCAAATGCAGTAGTAGGGGCAAGTTTTCCACCCTGCCAAACCGTACTATGTGACTTTTTTAATGCCCCTATCAAATCCTCCCTAAATACAATCTTCAAGTCATTTGTTACATCGCCTTTTATGAATTTGTACTTAGGTGCTTTGCCATATTTTACTGGAATATCGGCGATTACATTTTTTTCGCGCTCGCTTGACTTGAACCCTGCTATGTTAAACGCTGTTTTTGTGTTACCGGCTACAACAATTGCATATTTTGCTCTTTTGCTATTGGCATTACCAAAGGCTTGTTCGATTGCTTGGGTAAATTCAGAATCTGTAATACCGTCACGCTTCGCTTCAACCACTAAATAAGGCACTTTAAGTTCCTCATCTTCATAAATGACAATATCCGCTCTATCATCGGGAATACGCCTTTCAACCTTTACTTCTATATCAATGCGTTCTTTTGGGTATTGATAGTCTAAAACAAGTTCAACAAAATAAGAGGCACGAACTGTTTCTTCGGGGTTTTTAAAAGAGGTTGAATAATTCCTAGAACAGATATAGGTTATTCTACTTTCATCCTCATTAAATTGGATAATTTTAGCCTTTAAGCCACGGTCAATGTTAATTTTGAAAATAGAATCACGTTCGGTTATTTCAAGCATGTCATTTTTTATCTTTGTTATCGGCTTTAAGATAGCCTTATTGTTGCCCAGTTCTGCCAAATTGGTTTGGCCGTCGCAAGTACGCAAAAAATTTCCACTGACGAAGGAAGAATAGGCTAAATTATTGGATGACTTTAACTAAGTGCTTGATTTTTAACTTATTATAAAGTTGAGCACAAGATGAGTAATATCGATTACTCAAAAATTCCAACTCTTCCATTGCACATTTCCTCAATTTTTTCATGACCCTTAATTTGGTTTGTCTATCAAACTCTTACATTTGTATGAACTAACCTATCATCAACATGTGGGTCATAATACTTCTACTTCTTGTGCTTATCATCGCCGCTCTTTCTGGCAAATCAGAAGCTACCGGCAACTGGAGCCATCTATTTGCAGGGATGCAACATGATCCAGAAAAGTTTTACGATCTGGTTGAGGAAACCTTGAAGGAACGACAAGTGCCAGATTTTAAAACCGCCAGGAAAATTTTTAGCGAAGGCGGTCTTCTGTCGCATAATCGCCTCTACCTTGAAGTTTCTCGCGGGGACTACATCTTCCATATTTGTGCCGCTCCCTGGGGTACAGGATTCTTCTTCTCATACTGGACTAGAAAAAAGTCAACCAGCAGTATATTTGAAAAACTTCCGGTGATCGGCAAATTCATTGCCGAAGCGAATCAGTATGAGGCATATTACAAATTGGATACTGACGGAATGTTCAGATCAAGTGTCCATCAAGCTGTGCTATCTGCCGTTGACAGTCTTACCGAAGCCAAGGGCGTTAAAGGTTTAACAGAATTTGAGCGCAAGCCTGATTTACGATCTAGTTTTAAATAAAGGGCATAAGATATGGATCATGCTCTGCCGGAATATCTCACTGCTCAATTCTACGCCTGGGAACAACGAGGTCGTGGATGGAATGTGTACGACCAACCGGTAGAATTAGAATCTGAATTCATTCCATTCTTTGGGCATTTACCGCCAGAAAGAACGACTCAGATTGATGATGGGAGACGACCAAGATTTTTTCCTGGTATTCAGGAAGCTTTTGGGCTTTTTAAGAAACCAACCCCAGTATCAGGTGAGGAAGTATTTGGTAAATTAGAAGAGATATATCCGGTACACGCCTATGGCTACGACAATCCCAATCCCGTCACCGAGTTTCAAATCAATTTTGACAAGGACACCAGAATTGTATTTGAGAACATCGAGCAACTCTTGCTCATGCTTTCAACCAGCAGAGGTATAGTTGGATTTGAAATACTTGGCACAAAAGATAAAATCTCAATTCAGTTTGTTTGCACAGGCAAAAATGCCAGCAGTTTCAAATCATACATTGGAGCGTATGCTCCCGGAGTGGTGGTCAATGAAAGTCCTGATAACCTGAAAAGGTCAATTGATTTTGACCAAGAAACGTATGCCATCGACCTGGGGCTTCGGGATGAATTCATGCGTCCGATTCGGGTTTGGAATAAATTTGATCCTGACCCTCTTTCCGGCTGCATTGCCGCCCTTGAATCTCTGAAAGATGGTGAATTCGGGATGCTCCAAATTCTTTTTCAGCCAACTATGAACCCTTGGGCGGAAAGCATGTATCGGTCACTCACCGATGGTGCTGGAGGTTCTTTCTTTGGAGATGCGCCGGATATGTTGCCATTGGTAAAGGAGAAAGTTTCATGTCCGTTGTATGCTACGGTAGTCCGCACCATTGGCCAGGCCAAAACTGATGATCGAGCAAGAACAATCGGAGAACAGATCGCTCAAAGTCTCATTTCCTTTCACCGAACCGGTAGTAATACTTTAATCCCCTTGGAAGGAGAATTGAGTTGTGATGCCGAGGATGTTTTGATGCGTCGGTCACGAAGAATCGGGATGCTCCTGAATAGCAACGAACTTGCCTCGATGGTGCATATTCCTGATCGTTCTGTCATTTCACCTAAACTTCGGGTGTATGCTGGAAAAACAAAAAATGCGCCAGTTGATGTGACAGGGCATCAATTCCAATTAGGAGTGAATATTCACTTGGGACAGGAAGCAACTGTTTCATTGTCCGACCAACAGCGCCTCCGTCACATGCACGTCATCGGCGCCACCGGCACCGGTAAGTCTTCCTTGCTGCTTAATTTAATCACGGAAGATATTGTGCAAGGCCGAGGAGTAACCGTGCTTGATCCACATGGAGACTTGATTGATGAAGTCATCAAACATATTCCAGACGAGAGATTAAAGGATGTTGTATTGG
>CAYVPM010000099.1:0-7729 GCA_964453475.1 uncultured Saprospiraceae bacterium
ACCCTTGAGCGAAATACCCCTTACCCGCGATCAGACCCTACGCTTCCCCGCCATGTTTTTCGATCCCGGAAGGCTCGCAGCGGCATACCCCGGTGTATCGCAAACCGACGACGGCACCAACACCATGAGCATACGCGGCAACAGCCCCGCCATGTTGCGCTGGCGCATCGAGGGCCTCGATATTGTCAACCCCAACCACCTGCCCAACGCCGGGACGATATATGATGCGCCGGCTGCATCCAGCGGGGGCGTACTGATGTTTTCGGCACAAATGCTCGATAATTCGTCTTTGCTGACCGGCGCGTTCCCGGCAGGCTACGGCGATGCTGTGGCGGGTGTGATGGACATGAACCTTCGCAACGGGAACACAAAACAACACGAATTTACGGTACAAGCGGGCTTGGTAGGGCTGGATCTGGCCGCCGAGGGACCCATGAAAAAGGGCTCGGACAATTCCTATTTGTTCAACTACCGTTACTCTACCGTGGGCTTGCTGGGCCAATTGGGTGTTTCCTTTGGCGACGAGCAGATCCATTTTCAGGACCTGTCGTTCAAGCTCAATTTGAATGGGAAAAAAGGCGGAAAATATGCCATTTTCGGACTGGCGGGTTTGAGTGAAAACGTATTCCGACACAAGGAAGATACCACCGAAATCAAGTACGACAAAGATCGCTATGATATTGACTTCCAATCAAGAACAGGGGTGATTGGAGGTTCCGGGCGCTGGCGCCTGGGTGCGCGCAACAGCCTGAAGGCAGCCGTCGCATTTTCCGCCCAAAAGAATGACTGGGGGAAACAGCTAGCTAATGAAATACCCGACAGCAGTGTTTGGACCAGCAGTGAGGATATACGGATAGAAGAACGCAGTGGGGCCTCGCTGGAATGGCGCTTGTCCTTGGCGCAAAACCAGTTCTCTGCGGGCACCCAGGTGTACCAGAATTTTTTCGACGCCAATGTTTTCTTCCCTTATATGTTTGCGCCCGGGGTTATCATTAAGGCTTCATTCTATGACAAAAAACTGGATTACATAAACGTCCAGCCCTGGCTGCGCTGGGATTGGGCAGCACGCAACGGGCGATGGAATGCACAGGTCAGCGCACAATTTCACTACAACGATGGGTACCAAAAACTTGCCCCTGCCCCGCGTGGACTGCTGCGCTACCGAATCTCTGAGAAACACCAGGTTTCAGCCAGCATTGGCCTGTATAAACAAGACGCACCAATATGGGCGCAATTCCCCATGTACGTTGGCCAGAAGGAAAGAGCCCTGCCTTATATTTCCTCTTTTCAAACTGGCCTTCGACACAACTGGCAGCCTTCCCGTTTTTGGAAAATCAACACGGAAATTTTTACCCAAATCACGAAAAACCTGCCCAAAAACAGCCGGGACGCTACGTCATGGCACAATACACCGGAATATATTTCAGAATTTGCGCTGCTTGGAAACAATACTGCCCGCAACTATGGCTTGGAAGTCGGCATAGAGCGCAGCCTGCAATCGGGCTGGTTCCTTGCTGCCAACGGCACCTTGCTGCAATCGGAATACAAGGTTGAAGATGGTGATTGGCTCGATTCCCGCTGGGACATCGGGCATATCGCCAACGTCACCTTTGGCAAGGAATGGCAGCGCGAAAAAACAGCAACCCTGACGCGCACCATCGGCGTTGGTATCCGCGGCGTGTGGTCGGGCGGCCCGCGTGAAACGGATATCAGCCTGACAGATTCCGAAATGCTTGGCAGGACGGTATATTCCGGGGCAGCAGGTTATTACCGCCGATACCCTGACTACTTCCGCACCGACCTTCGGGTTTATTGGAAACGCAACCTTGGCGACCGGCGCAACAGCACCTTTGCCCTTGACCTGCAAAATTTAACGGGGCGACAGAATTTGGCGTACCACTTCTACGATCCTTACACCGGCAATATTGAGAACAAGTACCAACTTGGCACCATCCCGAATTTTAGCTGGAGGATGGAGTTTTAGGAGTGTGGAATGCGGAGGGCGGAGGGCGGAATGGGCACATCCTTGTGGTTTTTGCTTGGTGTTTCTTCTCTGGCACTTTTGGTGCGAAAATGTGATTTATCCAGATGTGCCGATCCGATCCTGCCAGTGATCAATACCTCTCTCCCTTGATTTGACTGGTATTCCAGGCCAATTCCAGCGCTGACGAATTCTCTTTGTACAGCAGAGACAATCTTTTGATATTTTTTTTCTGCCTTTCCAACCGCCCGCCCTTTCTCCGTCCTCTTTTATTACAGCTATCCAATAAAAAGTGACAGAGCAACAACTCATAGAAAAATGTATCCTGGGCGAACGCAGCGCACAACACCAACTGTATCAGCGGTACAGTAAGGCGATGTACACCACTGCCTATCGCATATGCGGCGATTTTGAGTCCGCCGCTGAAGTGTTGCAGGATGCATTTTTGCAAGTATTCCGTCACCTGGGCGATTTTGAACATCGCAGCACCATTGGCGCCTGGATCAAAGCCATTGTGGTGCGCACAGCCTTGCGGAAGCTGGAACGCCAAAAAGCGCCCTTTCTTGAAATACCGGAGCATTATTATGAAACCAACATCAACTGGGATGCGGTTCCGCTAGATACCGAATACCTCGAAAAGGCCATAAACGCGCTGCCTGAAGGCGCCAGGGCAGTATTTGTGCTGGCGGAGGTGGAAGGGTTTGGGCACAAAGAAATTGCTGAAATGCTTCAAATCTCGGAAGGCACCTCCAAATCCCAGCTGCATTATGCCAAAAAATGCCTTCGAAAAATCCTGGTTACAGCCTAATACCATTATCTCAACTGCAATACCATGTCCAATATCCGTTTGCAACACGCGCTCGCGCAGCTCCCTCAATACGACCCGCCACCATCCTTGTGGCAGGAGATCGAGGATGCTTTGGAAGCCGAACAGTTGCTCTCCGAAGCGGTGCAGGAGCTGCCCGTACACAGTCCTCCTGCGGATGTCTGGTCAAATATCGAGGCGGGCCTGGAGCGGCAACCCCGGTACAAGCGGAAGCAGCTCTTTTTTTCCCGGAGCGCCTGGATGGCCGTGGCGGCAGCTTTGCTGTTGCTGTTGGTTGCAACCCGATGGATGCGGCAGTTCCCTTCCAATTCCACAGCAAACATGGCCGTGTTACCCTTGGAAGGGCCGATATTGAACCCCGTATTGCCTGTCCCAAAACCGCCGACAATTGCAGCCAAAAAACCAGAGACAACAAAGCTTCGCGCAATAAAAAAACGTCCGGAGACCATTTCTTTTTCGCAAAAAGTAGTGGACAACCAATTGCTGGAAGTGTGCCGTGAACCCGAAAGCGATGCTTTTTCATTGATTGAGCAGCTATGTCAGACACAAATACCAGCCTGCGACAATCCTGAATTCAAGATATTAAAAACCGAATTGAATGAAGTGACAACAGCCCGGAATACGCTTCGCCAGGCACTTGGTCAATACGCCGATGACCCACAATTGCTTGCCCAAATGGTGCAATTGGAACAAACCCGCACCGCCATTCTGCAGCAAATGATGCAGCTCATCTAACTACTAATTTTTTCACCATGAAATCAGGCCTTTTATTTATCGCGGTTTTTGTAATCGGGAACCTTGCCGCGCAAACAACCCTGCAGGTTGCCACGCGCAGCATTCGAAAATCCGTTGCGTGGAAACCTGGCTACGAACTCGTCATCAACGGTGAAAAAGCCGATGTGCAGGTATTGCCTTCAGATACGGCTGCTGTGTTGGTATATGCCGAGCTCAGCGCCAAACACCCTGATCTTGACACAGCCACCACTGACCTCGATGCCTGGCAGTTTGTTGTCAGCACTGCCGGTAAAAAGATATACATCAGGGCTTATATCGGTCTGCCCAGTGGCAAAAAAATCCCTGTTTCAAACATGAAGGCCAATATTACCGTATTTGCGCCTAAAACCTGCCCTGTCAATCTTTCCAACAAATTTGGCAAGGCGAGGCTCGATCAGCTGGAAGGCGCCGTGGTGCTCAAAGGTGAGTTTTGCACGTTCCAATTGGAGGCGCTGAGCGGCGACGTCAACATCAACAGTCAGTACGGCAGCATAGAAGGCTGGGCGCTGGACGGGAAAATTGACATTCAATCCAAACGGGCCGACATCCGGCTGGCAGGGCTGAAGGCCGACTGTAACATCCATTCCGAATACGGGCAAATAGTGCTGGATGCACCGGAAATATCGGGCAACCTGCTTGTTGTGGGCAAAAAATCGGATGTGACCTTAGCCGTGCCTGCTGTAAACGCCCACCATATTTCCCTATACTCGGCTTACGGTTCCATAGACGTCCCACCGGAGTTTGATACCACTGCTTCGGCTGCCGACAACCCCCGTGCAAGCCTGAGCGCCGGCACAGGGGCGCCAAGCATCAACATAGAAACCACTTTTGGAAAAATCATTGTTAAACACTAACAACTACAAACTCGTGAAAAAAGCACAAATAATCATCGCACTGGTAGCCAATATTGTCGTCACGACCACTTTCGGTCAAACAGATACCGTTTTTACAACACTCTCCCAGGAATCCGGAACCCTGGGGCCCCAACAGTTCTTGGGTGAATACGATCGCGTATTTGGGGCGTTAAAGCCTGCAAAATGGATGTTTAAATCGGATTTAGGTCAGACTTTAAGTAGCCTTTTCACAAATCCCGGCTTCCATGTGGGTTTTGAAACTAAATTGGGGAAAGCGGTGTCTGTCGGCGCTGACTACTATTATTCCCCCCCATCGGAGAACGGGCTAACAATAAATCTAGTCGAGACTTTCTCCAACACTTCGGTTCGCGTCGGTACAACGGTACGCTGGTATTACGACATGAAAAAACGGATAGCAGCAGGGAGAAGCGCCTCAAATTTTAGCGGAAATTATGTGGCGCTCGAAGCAGCGGCTTTTCGCGTAGAAAATGCCCTGCGAGGGCGTGAATTGGTCGCAAAATTCGGCATCCAGCGGCGCCTGCTGCGCTATGGATATTTTGACCTCAGTTACGGCCTTGGAGCAAAACACCATCCAACCACCGTTTATAACAGAGGAGGATGGTCGCTAACTTCCGTACCAAGGGTGGCTGTGGGTGTTGCCTTGTTTTCTCCCCGGAAAAATAGCATACCCGGCGGAGCCATGTGCGATGTCTTGAAATGTTTTCAGGAAAACCGCCGAATGCTCAAAATTGACTTGTTCAATTTGATTCGCGTCGGCGAAATATCGAAACAATACAGCTATTTTTCCTTCAGCCCATCCGTCGTCCTGGAGCAAAAAATTGGCAATTCTCCTTTTTCTGCCGGATTTGGCCTCAATGGGAGCGGGGGCGTGTACAAAATTTCAAACGCCAACACCCAATTGGGTCAATTGTCCAAAGGGAACAATGCTTCCGCAGGTGCGGTGGCTGAATTGCGCTGGTATTTTTTGCAAAAACAGCGCATCTTGAAAGGCAAATCCGGTAACAACCTTTCGGGACTCTTTTTCGGGCTTCATGCGGAACATGTTTCGGGATGGAGCCATTATTGGTATGCGGAAGAGAAAAAATCCTTGAATTTTAACAACACTGCTGTCAAAGGTGTGATTGGACTGCAACACCGCATCCTGGACCACGGTTTTATAGCATTCAAAGCCGGTGTCGGGCCAAAATGGGTAAAAAACACCGGGCTTCTTAACAATCAAACTGTAGAATTTAAAAACTATTACCCGTGGGAAATTTACACCGAATTAAAGGTTGGCCTGGCCTTTTGAATGCGGAGTGCGGAATTCGGAGTGCGGAATGGGCACATGCTTGTGGATTTGGCTTGGCATTTCTTCTCTGGCTGTGTAGCGAATGCGGAGTGCGGAATTCGGAGTGCGGAGTGCGGAATGGGCACATCATTGTGGATTTGGCTTGGTATTTCTTCTCGCACTATTGCAGCATCGGAACTTCTCTCGATTATCGCGCTAAAAGTGCCAGAGAAGAAATGCCAAGTGCAGCTCGAAATGATGTGCCCATTCCGCACTCCGCATTCCGCACTCCGAACTCCGCACTCCGCACTCCATCACCTTCTTTGGCTCACTTTTTTCACCATCCCGTTTTTCCACTCCAAAAAACTGCCGTCCAGTATGCGCTTGCGGGCTTCTTTCACCAGGGAAAGGTAGAAAGAGAGGTTTTGCAGCGTGGCGATTTGCATGCCCGTGATTTCATTGTTGATAAACAGGTGCCGCAGGTAAGCTTTGGAATGTGTGCGACTGCTTGGGGCATTGCTGCTTGGGTCGATGGCCGAAAAATCGTGTTGCCACTGCTTGTTTTTGATGTTGATAATGCCCTCGGAGGTGTAGATCATGCCATGTCGGGCATTGCGGGTAGGCATCACACAATCGAACATATCGATGCCGCGGGCGATGCCTTCCAGGATGTTTTCAGGGGTGCCGACCCCCATGAGGTAGCGGGGCTTGTCGGCGGGCAATATCTCCGTCACCAGTTCGGTCATGGCGTACATTTCTTCTATGGGTTCGCCTACGGATAGGCCGCCGATGGCATTGCCTTCACGCTCAAAGGAGGCAATTGTTTCCGCCGATATTTTCCGCAATTCGGGGTAAGTGCTGCCTTGTACGATCGGGAAAAGCGTCTGGGAATGTCCGTAAATTGGTTCGGTGTTGTCAAAACGCTCGATGCAGCGGGCGAGCCAGCGGTGGGTGAGGCCCATTGAGTTTTCGGCGTATTTAAAATCACAAGGGTATGGGGTACACTCGTCGAAAGCCATGATGATGTCGGCGCCGATGATGCGCTGGATGTCCATGACGTTTTCCGGAGTAAAATGGTGCTTGGAGCCATCGATATGGCTTTGAAAGGTGACGCCCTCTTCCTTGATCTTTCGGCGATGTGCCAGGGAGTACACCTGGTAGCCGCCGCTGTCGGTCAGCACCGGGCCTTGCCAGCCGTTGAAGCCGTGGATGCCCCCCGCTTCGCGCAGCACTTCCAGTCCGGGACGCAAGTAAAGGTGGTAGGTGTTCCCCAAACAAATCTGGGCCTGAATATCGTCGCGGAGCTCGTGCTGGTGCACCGCCTTCACCGTTGCGGCTGTGCCAACGGGCATAAAGATGGGCGTCTCAATCTCCCCGTGGTCGGTGCTGATGTGTCCGGCGCGTGCGCGGGAGTGTGGGTCTGTTTGTAGGAGGGAAAATTTCAAGGGAAAGGATAAATATTTGATCAAATCGCCGACTCAAATTGCCGCAAAAACCGCACATCATTTTCAAACAACAAGCGGATATCCCCAATTTCATACAGCCGCAAGGCCTGGCGCTCAATGCCCATGCCAAACGCAAAGCCGCTGTATTTTTTGGAATCGATGCCACACATTTCCAGCACATCGGGATCAACCATGCCGCAGCCGAGTATTTCGAGCCAGCCAGTGCCTTTCGTTAGACGCGCATTTTTTTCGGTATCGGTGCCCAGCCAGATGTCCATTTCCGCCGAAGGCTCGGTGAAAGGAAAGAAGGACGGGCGCAAGCGGATTTTGGTGGTGCCGAACATTTCCTTGGCGAAGTAGTACAGGGTTTGCTTCAGGTCGGCGAAGGACACGCCCTCATCCACATAAAGCCCTTCCACCTGGTGGAACTGGCAGTGGGAGCGCGTGGAAATGGTTTCGTTGCGGTACACGCGCCCGGGTGCGATGATGCGGATGGGCGGTTCGCGGCGCTGCATCACCCGCGCCTGCACGGGGGAGGTGTGGGTACGCAGCAGCATACCG
>CAYVPM010000100.1:0-7654 GCA_964453475.1 uncultured Saprospiraceae bacterium
GCGTGGGCGCCATGCCCTGCAACAAGCCATTGACCCAAAAAAATGTGAAGGTGGTTCCCAGGTACAAGAGCATTTCCCAGCTGCCGATTTCTTCGGTGCTGAGTCCGCTTTTGGCCAACAAAATGCCCGTGAGCACAGCAGCGCCAAGCCGCATCATCTGGAACAGCTGCAAGGCCAGGGTACTTGTCAATTTCAGGGCAAAAACCATGAGCCATCCCATCCGCCGGTCAAATCTGCGCCAGCAACTTTTCCTTCAATTGCTTGAATTCCTCCTCCGTCAGGATGCCTGAATCGCGCATTTCCGAAAGCTTGCGCAGTTTGTTCAAGGTATTGTCCGTCTCGTCGGTGGCAGCTGGGGCATCCGTCTTTTTCAAAGCCTCCGCTACCTTTTTCCCTTCTTCCACCTCGGATTCATATTTTTTTCGGGCAGATTTTAAGTCCAGGTCTTCCAGTGTGCCGCCGTTGTGGAAATGGTTGGCGACAACACGGCCCAGCGCCCAGGTGGAAGCCCCGGAAAGTATGGGCATGCTCAATTCACCGATGACGGTACCGACGCCGGGGATGGCCTTTACCAGGCTGGCGCCCAGTCGCGCCGCACTGCTGCCGACTACTGCCGACACGATGTTTTTGCCCAAAACATCCATAAAACTGATCTTGTAAACCAGTGCCAGTTGGCGCAGCATGTTGACTTGCACGGCTGTGACGGCCAACAGGTCGGCGCCCGGAAAGGGCAACAAGGCAGCCCCCAGGGAATAGCCCACGTGGCTTTTGATCACTTCGGAAGCTTTGGCTTGTTTTTCTTCTTGGTTCATGGCTCGTTTTAGCGTTTTTTCCTGTTCGTAGATGTCGAAAAGGGTGATGAATGGGGATAGTTTACCGGGAGAAAAAAGTTGGAGTGCTTTCAATTTTTGGAAAGTCTGATGAAGAATGGGGCAAATTTCGGCAAAAAAAAGCAGCGATGCATCGGAAATACCGACGAATCGCTGCTGAAAAGCCACCAATTGGTGAAAAGTGGCGCCTGTTGTGCTTTGAATTATCCCAAATCGATGGTTCCGATGGCTATGACCAGCGTTGGACTTGGGTTGCCTTGTGGGTTGTCTTCTTCTGAAATGGCATAATTCGTGGCGCCCTCAATGTAAGGCAATGGCTGCCAGCCAGCGGTCGCGTCGAGCCGCACCATGCCCAGGCTGATAGGATCCTTACCGGGTACAATTGCCCAGGCCTGGAGGTATTTCCCAGGGTTGGGCGCCGGCAGTCCGGAGATGTCAAGCGCGCACTCTTTGCGCAATTTGTTGTTGAATATGGTGATATTGTAGGTTTTCCCATCATCAGAGAGGGCGACGGGTTTGGTATCGGTGTCGCGCAGGAGGTTTGCCATCGGTTCTGTCAGTTCGCGGCGTTTGGCGCAATCGTCAACCTGTGCCTGAAGTTCCTCCGCTTTCTTTTTCAACGCATCGTGTTCGGCGGAAAGGAACATTTTTTGCCAGAAGAGGAAAGCAGCACCAGCAGCAAGCACGATGGCCAGCCATTGGTAGCTGCGCAGCATGGTATTACCGGCGCTTCCCGGCTTGCCGCCCGGCGTTTGGCCGGATGCGGGCAGCTTGTCGATATGCTCTAAAATGCGGTCTTTCAGGCCCGGAGGTGGCGCGATGGCGTTGGCTACCGCAAATTTTTCCAGGGCTTGCTCAATTTTGGCAAGCTCAGCCCTGACTTCCGGGTGCTGCGCTGCCATGCGCTCAACTTCCTGGCTTTCTGCAGCGGTACATTGTCCCGCGACATAAGCTTCGAGCAAACCGGATTGTATGAATGACTGGAGGTCCATTTTTTATTTTATGCGGTCGGAATCTGATGCAGCCCGACCCTGTTTTATACGGTGAATATCTTGATTTTTGTGATTGACAATGATTGATTTAGTTCATTTTGAATTGCATGCAATCATTGGTTTTCACAAAACTTGGCGGTTTGAGGTGTACATGATTTGGTTTCGTCATTGTAACAGCAAGCTACGTTGACAGGAGAAGCAAACTCAGCGCCGTCGCAACGCCTTCACCAAACTGTGTACGCAACTCGGCGATCGCAAAGCGCAAACGGGTTTTTATGGTGCCCAGGGGTATGCCGGTTTCTTCGGCGGCTTCCTCCTGGGTATATCCTTTGAAATACACCAGTTCGATCAGCAGGCGGTATTTATCGTCCAGTTTGTCCACCACTTCGCGCAGGCCAAGGGTGTCGGTGTTGACGGCTTCCCCGCCGGGCTTATGTACGAGGTTGTCGATGGAACCGGTTTTTTTCGATTGTTGAAAATGTGCGGATCTGGTGACGTCAATGGCGGTGTTGCGGGCTATGTTGAGCAACCAGGTGAACAGTCGCCCTTTTGACGCATCGTAATTCGCCACATTGCGCCAAACCTTTACAAAAGTGTCCTGCAATACCTGCTCCGCCAGCTCACGGGAGTGCACGATGCGCAGTACGACCCCAAAAAGGGCGCCGCCATAAGCATCGTAAAGTTCTCCAATTGCTGCCCGGTCTTGTTGTTGCAATCGGGTAATAAGTGTTTGATTTTCCATTATTTGTTGTTCATCCGCCGCATTTGGGAGCGAAATCATTGGGCAAAAATGCGCATAATTTCCCAAGGAAATTTCTGCTTTCGCAGAATTGAATAAAAGCCCCGCAAAGAAAACACTTTGATCAAATTTTTGAACAAGAAATGAACATGAGTTAGCTAATGTTCATGCAACATATACGCAGCCCTGGATATTTTGGTTTTTGCTGAACATATGTTTTGCGCCATGGAATTATTTCAAGCGAAAAGCCGTTATATGAAAGTTTTCTGCGATTCAATTGCCGGGCTTGCCCCAGTATCAAACTATAAACCAAAACCAAAATGACAAAAGAAGTTCAATCTACCGCAAAACAGGCCCTGGATTTCCAAATCACCCAAGGGGCAGACATCTCCAGTTTTTTTACCCAAAAAACAGGCCTGGATTTTATCGACTGGTTCAATAAAACTTGTGCCAACAAAGCGTCATGGGCAGGCAAACACCTGGGCAATGCTCCAGAAACAAGGGTCCGCTTCAAGCAGGTCTGGGATCAATTCCCCTTGATGTTCGGCACAGAAAACATAAACCTGGCACAGTTTATCGCGCTGACCAGCATTTTTATCAATGAAATTGGCGCAGAGATGCTTCCCCTGACAGAGCGGGTGGGGCGGCAAGGCCATCCGGGATTGGCTTATCCATTCGACACCATCACCGGCATCAAAAGATCGTACAACCAGGCGCCGAATAAAACGGCCTTTGAACTCTTCAACGATCCTGTCTACATTAAAGCCAAGGGACAACTTGTCCTCGCAGATTCCCTAAAAAACACGACAGACAAACGTTGGAATGGAAACACTTACCCGCAGAATGATTTTACGACCAGCCCAGACCTTGTGCTCTCGGGTTTTGTCCGCGAGGCCGACTTTTTTAAATTCAGGGGCCGCGGCTTTATCCAGACTACCTGGCGTTCCAATTATACATTGCTGATCAAGTTTATTCAGGCCTACACAGGAAATGATGCCACGGTGTTGCGCTACAAACAACGCTGGGCGAACCTTAACGCTGATGTTGTCGCTACCATGAGCTCCAATGAGGATTGGGACGACCTGTTTCAAAACTCCAATCTCATAATACCTTGCGCGGGCATCCAAGTGCACAACCGGGCTTCGGGCAATTACCTGGCTTTGTCCAACAACTTGTTGACGATAATGGGCACAGGGAAGGGCTCTCTTTACAATATGGGTCTGCGGATAAGCGGGGGCAAGCAATATGCAGCTTTATTTCGCAACAGGGTCGTGCAGATAATTGTGGCGTTGGCAGCTGAATAGGCGCCAATTTTTTGAACAAAAAAAGCCGGAGCAATCAACTGATCGCTCCGGCTTTTTTTTGTTGTGTTATTTTTTAATACAGGAAACCCAGTGCCGTTACGTCGTTGGCATTGAACGGCCGGTTGGTGCCGTTTCCGATGCAAGCCAGCATCCAAGACGCAGCATCCGGGCCTGTGGGCGTACCAGGGATATGCACTGCACCCACACTGCTGGCGCCCTCGTTGTAGTAACTTCCACCACAGCTGAAAGAGCGGTCCATGTAGTCGGTATGGCGGAAACCAATGCAGTGGCCGATCTCATGCGCCATGATGGAGGCCAGGGTATTGGCGTTCCAGGTCGCATACGTAGCGTTGAACTTGATGGAGCTGTATGGATTGCCCGTAGAAGTTGGGAAGCCGGCAGATGCAATGTACCCGGAACCACCTGGCGCCTTGCTCACCACAATGTTGCCGCCGCTGGTTACACGGCTGAAAGTAAGCTGCAATCCTTGGGCGTTGTAACGGGCAATTGCCGCATCCGTGGCCGTGAAAATGCTGGTGGGTAAAGTCGTCGATACCCGAATGGTAATGTTCCGCGGCAAGCCTGTTACCAGGTTGGTGGTGCGGTACTGTTCGTTGTCGGCAACAATGAGGGCACGCAGGTCCATAGGCTTGCTGAGGTCTTCGTTGCTGAGGAAAATATCGTTTTCCACAATATAGCCATCCTCGGTTGGGTATGCGCCATCGGTATCAAAGCCCAAGGCAAGAATTTTTGCTTTGATCTCGGCGGGAATCCCCTGGTCGAGTACAGCGGTTTCGGGAGCGTTTTTGGAACAGGAGTTAAAGGTTGCCGCAAGGAGGAGCAGCGAGGCGAAGGTTAAGAGACGGAATTTCATTGAATAAAAAGTTTGGTTTGATTAACAAATATGTATTTCTGATGGGCGAAATGTAGATCGTTTTTTGTATTTCAGTTAATATAAAATTAAAAATTTTTAAATTATAATTTTATACTGAAAACAACCACATAACACTGTACTTTCAGAATCATATTTGGCAAAAAATGCTCCTTATTTATTCAAATCAATTTCTACTTGCCCGGCCATCAAATCCTCCAGGGTTTCGCGCCTCCTGATAAGGTGTGCCTTGCCTTTGTAAATCAGCACTTCCGCGGGCCTTGGCCGGGAATTGAACTGCGATGCCATCGACCAGCCATAAGCGCCGGCGTTGTAAAAACCAATGATGTCGCCCTCCACCGCTTCTGCAATACGCCGGTCAACAGCGAAGGTGTCGGTCTCGCAGATATTGCCGACAACATTGTAAATCCTGGGTTTGAAAGTCGGCTCCGTTACGTTCACGATTTTGTGGTAGGCGCCGTAAAACATGGGCCTTATCAGGTGGTTGAAACCGGAATCTACACCGACAAACGCCGTTGAGGTGGTTTGCTTCACCATCGTGCATTTTGTGAAAAGGTAGCCGGCTTCACTGACCAGGAATTTTCCAGGCTCCACCATCAGCGTAAGCTCACGGCCATATTCCTGGCAGAATTCGGCAAAACGTTTGCTCAACTTTTCACCGAGCTCTTCGATGTCCGTTTCAATGTCGTCGGGCTTGTATGGCACCTTGAAGCCACTCCCCAGGTCGATGTATTTCAGGTTTGGGAATTTACTGGCAGCTTCGAACAGGATTTCTGCGCCCCGAATGAAAATATCCACGTCCAGGATGTCCGACCCGGTGTGCATGTGCAAGCCTTCAATGTTGAGCCCCTGGTTTTCAACAATGCGCAGTACATGCGGCAACTGGTGGATGCTGATCCCAAACTTGGAATCGATATGCCCCACGCTGATGTTCTCGTTGCCGCCACCCATCAGGTGTGGATTGATGCGCAGGCAGATAGGGTGATTTTTATGGTGCAAGCCCCAGTTTTCCAACATGGGGATGGCATCAATGTTGATTTTAGCCCCCAGTTTGGCTACCGCTTCATATTCGTCCATGCCGGCAAAATTGGGCGTGTACAAAATGTCCTCCGGTGCATACCCGGCACGCAAGCCCAACTGCACCTCCCCAATGGAAACACAATCCAGCCCTGCGCCAAGCTGACGAAAGAATTTGAGCACCGTGATATTGCTCAATGCCTTGCAGGCGTAGTGGACCTTAAATTTGGGCCAGGAATAGGCAGCCAACATCCGTTTGTACTGGCGCTCCATCACAGAAGCGTCATATACATAGAGTGGTGTGCCGTAAGTTTTGCAAAGTGACAGCGGGTCGATGCCGCCATTGAGTTGGTACTTGTTGTCGATGAGTTCCAAAAGAAAAAGCTGTAAACGGGTGAAATTTTTGAAGGAAACCGCAAAATTAGGGCATCCTTAGCGCCAAAACCAATTTGTGCCGCATCTTTGACGGAAATAGAACGATTTGCGTTTTGTGCCCATACCCCGACCCGCCAGGTTTTGTGCCTGCCAATGTTTATAAAATTCAAAATCAAAAAAATCAATCACAGCCAATCAGAAAAATCAAACGAATCATAGTAAATGACGCACGAGGAACTCCTTAAACGCTTGCGGGATCAAGACCAAATCGCCCAAAAATGGCTGTATGAGCGCTATTCGCCGCTCATGTTCAGCGTATGCAGGCGCTATTTGTGGTCGCGCGAAGATGCGGAGGAGGCGCTGATAAGCGGTTTTTTCAAAGTGTATTCCCAGGTAGATTCTTTTGCCGGGGCCGGGAGTTTTGAAGGCTGGATACGCCGGATCATGGTTAACGAGTGCCTGATGACCCTACGAAAAAACCAACCCCTTACTTTTCCCGGCGACGAAGGCAACATTGCGGAGCAATCGGACAGCTTCAACATCGAAGCCGATATATCTGCCCGGGAAATCCTCGAGGTGCTCGACCAGTTGCCGCCAGGTTACCGCACGGTTTTCAACCTCTACGTCCTGGAAGGCTATAAACACCACGAAATAGCCGACACGCTCGGCATCAGCATCAATACCAGCAAAAGCCAGCTGGTGCTGGCCAAAGAAAAATTAAGAGGCCTGCTGAAGGCCAAAGGGTACTAAATTTGGGTTTCAGGTTTCAAGGTTTCAGGTTTCAGGTTTACAATTCTTTTTGTCAATTTTGAAATACATTTTCAAAGCCACCACAGGTTCCGTAAACCTTGAAACCTGAAACCTGAAACCTGAAACCTGAAACCTTGAAACCTTGAAACCTGAAACCACCATTTTTATGCCAGACATATTTGATTTTTTCAAAGACAACGAGTCCAAGCTCCATGAAAAGCCGCCGGAACAGGTATGGCAAAAATTGGAGAAAAAATTGGAGAAGTCCCGCCGCCGCAAACGCCGGAAACTTCGGTTTTTGCAATTGGACGTGGTAGCTGTCGTTCTCCTGGTTCTGCTGATGGCGGCGGGCCTGGTATGGTATTTTTCCCGGAAATGACCCCCTTTGCTACGCACAAGCTTCTTACCTTGCGCCGGTTTTTAACGTCAACCAGCAATCAATAATGGCAAAATCCGGCAAACACAACCCCAAACAATCCCATAAATCAAGCGCTGGCAGCGGCGAAACGCCCAAACGCGCTGCCGCATCTTCTCCCTCGGCGGCTAAGGATTGGCTGAAGCGCCCCGATCCGACTGAAGGAGAAAGCCCCATGCTCCGAAAGATATTCTGGGTTGTCGCCGGTTTTGGCCTCCTGGCATTGGTCTTGCTCTCCCTTGGCTCCGGCATCAATGCCGACGATAAGTTCCAGGTTGACTACTCCCAAAAACTGCTCAGCTATTACAGCAGCTTCGGGGCTGATACCACCGCCTTGAAC
>CAYVPM010000101.1:0-7641 GCA_964453475.1 uncultured Saprospiraceae bacterium
TTCTTTGGCATTGCTACAAAGGTAAAGCCCCGCTGGGGCTTATGAGACAGCCACTTATCTTCGCCAATTGAAAGTTGGTGGTACGTAAAAAAACTTAAATATGCCCTTCTCTCAATTCTTCCGCGCCCTACAAACCCTCTTTTTTGCCCTGGTCGCCGGGCAAATCATGATCTGCCTGGTATTTATGTTCCTGCAGGAAACAGACCCTCCAACACCAAATGTTCAAATTGGGTCCTGGTTGCCGGGCATCACTGCAGGCTCGCTTATCCTGCTGGGCGCCGCGCTTTTTCTTCGTAAAAAACTGACAGAATCAGCAAAGGAGAAATCCAGCCTCAAGGAAAAACTCGCTGGCTACCGAGTTGCTCAATTTACTGGCTGGGTTATTATAGAGGTCGCTACCTTAATCAATGGCGTTTGTTTTTCTTGTCCGGAAAGCTTGAATTCTTGTACATCGCAGGAGTCATCATCGCGTTTTTCTTTACCCTGTTGCCCCTGAAAAACAAACTCATCAACGAATTGGAACTTGATTCCGACAGCCAAAACCGGCTCAATGATCCTAACGCCGAGGTAGCCGACCCGCCAAAAGGCCGATGAGGTGTCTGTTTGAATTATTGTTGCACCAACAACCAAATTCTACCTGAACATGCTGAAGCTTGTAACTATACTTAATTGGGCGGTCATAGCTTTTCTTGTGTATGCTGTAGCCATGGAAACCATTTTTCCAGCCAAAGGCGGAGATGCCGCTGGCCGTGGCATCGGACAAGCAATTTATTACATGGCCATTGGCGCGCTGGTGTTGTTGGTTGTGCTGAATTTGTTGCCCTACCGATGGACAAAATACGCAGCCTTTGCCTTGGTCGCAATACCCATACTTTATCTTAAACTTGAACCAAGGTGGCAGAAGATGAAGCGATTAGCCAAAAACGCCATAGAAGGGTCCAAGCCCATTTTCCCGGACGAACCCCGCGAACGCATGGCACGAGCTATTCACGATGGCAATCCGGAGAAACTGAAAGAACTGCTCCAAGTACCGCCGCCCAATTTGAACGAAGAAGGAGAACTGCTGGCATTCGCCATCAACGAGACCAACGGCGCTTCTTACAAACCGGTAGAAAGGCTTGCTTGTCTGAAGCTGCTTTTCCAGGCCGGCGCCAGGCTCGATAGCCTTGGAACTGAAAAAAGAGATATATGCTTTGCAGTAGCCTCAACTGGCGATGCTGCGCTGTTGCGCTTGTTGCTCGAACAGGGAGCGGACGCAAAGGCAATGAGCTCCCACTTCAACTATAACATGCTCTTTGAAGCCATCATGTCCTATAAAGAGCCGGAAGCTTCCGTCAGGGTGCTGCTCGAATTTGGCGCCGACCCCAATGCCACGGCCCGGCTTGATGACGAACAAGGCAGCATCTCCGCACTCGTGCGAGCGGCAGAAGTAGGGCGCTGGGGCGTTTGCGCCGCCCTGGTTGAACACGGGGCCGACATACATTTCAAGACAAAAAACGGTCTTTCCCTGAAGACTTTTATGGATGATCCAGACAAAAATTTGCCTGAAACCGGCTACTCCAACCGACCGGATTTTGAGCGGCTGGAAAAATTATTGCGCAAGTAATTTTACGCTCGGCACGCCACCCTAGTGCCATATTGAGTTCTTGTGCAGTACCTTTGCAGGCGCAGCCCTTCCGGGGAGCCACGCTTCACCAGCCATTCCAAATTGCGTCTTTCCGTCGTCATCGTCAATTATAACGTGCGCCATTTCCTCGAGCAGGCATTGGGCGCCGTACGCCGTGCCATGCAAGGCATCGAAGGGGAAGTATGGGTGGTCGACAACAACTCTGTTGATGATTCCCTGAGGATGGTGCGGGAGCGATTTCCAGAAACAAAACTTATTGCCAATACCAGCAACCCAGGCTTTGCAGTGGCCAACAACCAGGCCATCCGGGAATGCGCAGGCGAATACGTGCTGCTGCTCAACCCCGACACGCTGGTGGAAGAGAACACCTTCCAAAAGTGTTTGGCGTTCATGGACCAGCACCCCGAGGCCGGCGCCCTGGGCGTAAAGCTGATCGACGGCAGTGGCAAGTACCTGCCCGAGAGCAAGCGCGGGTTCCCTTCGCCCTGGGTAGCCTTTTGCAAAACATTCGGGCTTTCCAGCCTGTTCCCGAAAAGTGCGCGCTTCAACCATTATTACCTGGGACATCTCAGTGAGCACGAAACACAGGAAGTGGAGGTCCTGGCTGGCTGCTTCATGTTCATCCGCCGGGCTGCGCTCGAAAAGTCCGGGCTGCTCGACGAGGCGTTTTTTATGTACGGGGAAGACATCGACCTTTCGTACCGGATTACCCAGGCAGGGTATAAAAATTACTATTTCCCGGAAACCAGCATCATCCATTACAAGGGGGAAAGCACCAAAAAAGGTAGCCTGAACTACGTCCGAACGTTCTACCAGGCGATGATCATATTCGCTGAAAAGCATTTTACCGGCCGCCGGGCGGGGCTTTTTATTTTCATGCTTCACGGCGCTATATGGTTAAGGGCTGGCATTACCCTGCTGCGCAATGTGTGGCAAAAAATATGGCTGCCGATCCTGGATGCCCTGGCCATTTATATCGGGTTGGTCGTTTTGAAAGATTTTTGGGCCAATTACTTTTACAAAGACCCCGATTGGTTCAAGTCCAATGTGTTGTGGTTCAATTTTCCACTGTACATCCTGATATGGTTGGGCACTGCCTGGCTCAACGGCGCTTATGATGCCCGGTACGACCTGCGCCGCCTCGTTCGGGGGCTCAGTTTCGGCACCTTGATTTTGGCTGCTGTGTACGGTTTCCTCGACCTGGATTACCGTCCCTCGCGCGCGTTGGTGCTCATGGGCGCGGTGTGGGCCGTACTTTCCACCGTGGGCATCCGGGCTTTGGCGCATTTTATTAGTTACGGAAATTTCCGGGTCGGGCGCGAACGCAACAAAAACGTGGTCATCGCCGGCGCTGAAGCCGAGAGCACACGCGTAGCGGCATTACTCAACCAATTGAGCACTGGCAAGAACCTGATCGGCTACGTTGAACCCCTGCAGCAGGGAACGGCCATTCCTGGCAGCAATGCATTGGGTACCCTTGCCCAATTGGATGAAATAGCACGTATCTATCAAATAGATGAAGTAATTTTTTGTTCCAAAGACATCTCCAGCCAGGAAATCATGCAATGGATGACTTTGCTTGGCCCTGCCATCAGCTACAAAATTGTACCGGAAGAAAGCCTCAGCATCATCGGCAGCAGCAGCAAGGATGAGCCGGGAGAATTGTACACCATCGACATCAGATACAACATCGCGCAGCCTGTGGAACGGCGCAACAAAAGAGTGCTTGACCTGGCAATTTGTGTAACCCTGTTGCTAAGTTTACCGCTTTGGTTGCTGTTCTCCACAAAAAGAATGCGGTGGCTAAAAAACTGCTGGCCGGTGCTGGCCG
The DNA here is from genome assembly GCA_964453475.1 of uncultured Saprospiraceae bacterium. Taxonomy (GTDB): domain Bacteria; phylum Bacteroidota; class Bacteroidia; order Chitinophagales; family Saprospiraceae; genus M3007. The sequence goes on from CAYVPM010000101.1 coordinate 3,459, forward strand.
GTCGAAAAACCTGGGTCGGCTACGCCGCAAATGGGTCAAATGGTACCCTGCCCAAAATCAAGCCCTGCGTGTTTTCACCCTTGGATGCCCTGGACGACATTCAGGTGAACGCGCCAACTGCCGCGCGGCTTAATTTTTTCTATGCCAAGGATTGGGACAGTACCCGGGATTTGGAGATTTTATGGAAGTGTATTCATTAAAAAAAAAGACCACTCAACTTTCGTCAAGTGGCCAAAACCAAATGAAAACAATCTTCCTACCGTAATATCGTCGGCCTGAAAAAGGCCGTCGTTAAGATCAAATTTGTACTATTAATACGCCGGGGTCGGGATTTGGTCACATGCAAGGTAAACTTTTTCCAAATATACGATGGTGAGCTGCAATTAGATGTCAGGGTAACACCTGATTTATCTATTTTTGCCGATCGTCAACTTCAACTCATAAAATATTATGCATCAAATAATTAACAACCTGCACTCCTACAACCGCTACCTCATTCTTATTGCGCTGGTACTTGTTTTATACCGTTCCTGGACCGGCTGGAAAGGGCGCAAACCTTTTGAGAAATTTGACAATACTGCTTCTGTTGCATTGCTGGGGCTTGCACACTTGCAGGCTTTGTTGGGATTAATCCAATATTTTGGTACCAGTACCATAGTCCAATCAGCATTATCTGATATGGGCGCTGCCATGAAAAACAGCTGGCTGCGGTACTTTGCCGTGGAGCATACCACCATGATGCTCATTGCCATTGTTTGTATTCAGGTAGGCCGCACGCTTTCGAAAAAAGCTGCCGATGACAATGACAAGCACAAAAAACTTGCCATTTGGACGACGGTAGCAACCGTCTTGATTGTTGCGACGTTGGCCATGAAAGGGCTGCTGTTCAGCACTGTAGCTAATGTCAACGGAGGGCTTTGAACTTTCAATCTATATGACTCATGCAAAAACCATCCTTACCAGAAGGCACCCGCGATTTTGGCCCTGAACAGGTCAGAAAGCGGAGCTACATTTTTGACACTGTGCGCGATGTGTTTGTCAAGTTTGGTTTCCAGCCGCTTGAAACGCCGGCCATGGAAAACCTGAGCACGCTCACAGGAAAATACGGCGACGAGGGCGACAAGCTTTTATTTAAAATTCTCAACAACGGTGATTACCTGAAAAATGCCGACCCCGAGGCATTGGACGCAAAGGATTCCAATAAACTCATCTCAAGCATCGCCAAACGCGGCCTGCGCTACGACCTCACCGTGCCCTTCGCCCGCTACGTGGTGATGAACCGCGGCACCCTGAGCTTCCCGTTCAAGCGCTACCAAATCCAGCCCGTTTGGCGTGCCGACCGGCCCCAACGCGGCCGTTACCGGGAATTCTATCAATGTGATGCAGACGTGATCGGGTCTGAATCCATGCTGTACGAGGCAGAATTGGCGCAGATTTACGACCAGGCATTTGCCGCGATGGGCCTGCCCGTCACCATAAAAATAAACAACCGCAAAGTGCTGTACGGTATTGCGGAAGCCGCCGGCATCGCTGATCGGTTCATGGACATGACCGTGGCCATCGACAAGCTCGACAAAGTGGGCATTGAAGGCGTGCGCAAGGAATTGAACGAGCGCGGTATTTCCGATTCAGCCATCGCCACCATTGAAAAAATACTGGCGTCGCCCGATACCCAATCGCTGCGCCCGGTTTTCGCGGGCAGTCCCACAGGCTTGTTGGGCCTCGACGAACTGGATCGTGTATTCCGCTTTTTGGCATCCGTCCCGATGCAAAACGATGTACAATTCGATATTACCCTGGCGCGCGGCTTGTCCTATTACACGGGCTGTATTTTTGAAGTAGCGGCAAAAGGTGTTAAAATGGGCAGCATCGGCGGCGGTGGCCGCTATGCCGACCTCACCGGCGTTTTTGGCGTGCCCGGGCTTTCCGGCGTGGGCGTTTCCTTTGGCGCCGACCGCATTTACGATGTGTTGGAAGAGCTCAACCTCTTCCCCGAATCGCTCTCGGAAAGCGTGAAAGTACTGCTGATTTCTTTTGATGAGCCTACCTTTGAATATGCCTTCCAATGTGCCAGCGCATTGCGGGCAGCGGGCATCTCCACAGAAATTTATCCGGAGCCAGGCAAGTTGAAAAAGCAGTTTGAGTATGCCGCCAAGCGGAACGTGCCCTTTGTGGCATTGGCCGGGGAAAGTGAAATGGCTGGCGGGTATTTGACGCTGAAAAACCAGGCAACCGGCGAGCAACAACAACTCAGCCCGGCACAAATCGCGGCAATACTTGCCTAAAACCACCCTGGCATGTCCGATTTTGCGCCCTTCCCCATCCTTTTTGAAGACGAATTCTTCATTGCCATCAACAAGCCTTCCGGTATTTTGGTGCACAGTACAGGATTGAGCGAAGACAAGGTATTTGTGCTGCAATTGCTTCAGGAGCAACTTGGAGGAGAGAAGGTCTTTACCACCCACCGCATCGACCGAGGCTCTTCCGGGGTGTTGGTGTTTGCCAAAAGCTCGGAAGCCGCCCGGCATCTGGGCGAACAATTCATGGGCAAAACCATTGAGAAAAAATATCTGGCCATGGTGCGCGGCTGGCTCGACGAACCCGCCACCATCGACTATGCCCTGACGGATAAGGACAGCAAAAAAAAGATCCCACTCGATGCCATCACCCACTACAAACCCATCGGCAAATCGGAAATAAACGAGCCAATCGGCTTGCGCTACCCAACTGCGCGTTTTTCCCTGGTGGAAGCCTACCCGGAAACCGGGCGCAGGCATCAAATCCGCAAGCACCTGGCCCATATCCATCACCCCATCATCGGCGATGTGCGCCACGGAGACATCAAGCAGAACAAGTACTTCCGCGATGTATTCAACATGCGCAGGATGATGCTGCACGCCGCTTCCATATCATTTGAACACCCGGAAAAACACGAACCGGTCACCATTGAAGCGCCGATTGGGGCAGACTTCAGGTATGGGTTGGAGCTTGCCCATTTGATAATTAGCTAATTTTTTAATTATCGAATTATCACATTAGCAAATTATCACATTAAACAAGTTTATTTCAAGATCACCAGTTTCTCAAACTTGCTCTCTGCAGTAGCTGTTTCGCCAGTCGCTGCCGTGCCGCGCAATTTTACCCGGTAGAGGTACACGCCCTTGGCCAGTTGATCGCCGTACTCGTCTTTGCCGTCCCATTGGATGTCGGTCACGCGGAATCCGTCTGTGTTGGCGAGGGTTTGTTGGATGGTTTTTACCAGCCTGCCTGCTACAGAAAAGATGTTGATTTGCACATCCAACATTTGCCCGGCGAGGTTGTGTTCAAACTGGAAATAGGTGTTGGTGGTGAAAGGGTTTGGATAGTTCAACACGTGGTCGAGTGCAGCCTTTCCATCTTCGGCCACGACAAATTCGGTGTAGCCTTCGCCAGAATTATTGGCCACGTCCCAGCCTTTCACGGCAAGTGTATGACGTCCTGGACTGAGGTTGTTCAAGGGATAAATGGCTTGACCTTTCCGGGAATTGTCTTGCTCACTTTGGTAAAATTCATTCAGTACGATGGTCTCCAGTGCATTGCCGTCCAACACAGCCGTGAGATCGTGCCCCAGGCTGGTGCCGGTGACATTCATGCCATAGTCGTCGGAGCATTTGATCAACACCTTGGGCGACTTGTTGGTGATACCGCCAAAGGCAAAGGCATCGGTGTTGAGGAAAGCCTGGATGATGGGTGGCTGGTCGTCTTTTACCAGTCCGGCATTGCCACCAATAATGATGCTTTTGTCGGCTCCGGCAGCGTCCAGCGGGGTGCCATTTTCAGCGTAATAGCTGATTTTTCCCAATCCGTAAGCGTAGTTTATGTCCTTCGGCACGACGAAATTTATGGCAAATTTACCCGCCGTTACAGTCGCGATCCCCCTGAAAATGATGTTGCGCTGCACATTGAACTTGAACTCATAGCTGCCAGGGTCTTGCCTTAGGGTTTCCAAAAGCTGCTCCTTGTCAAAAATAGTGACATAAACCCTACCGTTAAAATCGTTGAGCAGGTTGCCCATCGTATCGGTCACGATGCCTTCCAAATCAACGGGCATCAATGCCTTCAAGGTGTCGATGGGGCCATTCGGGCCACTGATCTTTGTGGTAGCTACCCGGTATTCAGGCAAGGCCAGGAACATAGCGGGATC
>CAYVPM010000102.1:0-7635 GCA_964453475.1 uncultured Saprospiraceae bacterium
TTCTCGCTGCATCGCCCATTCAGCCCTTTCTTTATCACCTTTGTATTTTTCCTTGTACTCATCCATTTTGTCTTTCCAGACATCACTTACATACTTAATAAAAAGCATAGTAAGCACATAGTCTTTGTACTGTGCCGGGTCAATCACTCCCCTAAAGGTGTCACAAGCACGCCACACCACTTTGAAAACATCTTCTTTAGTTGTCTTATTCATTTTTTAAAATTTGATTTTGCCAGATTTATTAGCAGATTTTGATAAAGCGTTTGTTTCTCTTCAAGTAGTTTCAAAGTTAAAGCCCGCTCCTTACCCCAAAGGGTTTGCAGTTCCAGAATTTGCTTTTGGGACTCCAAAGGAGGTATCTGTACCATCAAATCCATCAGCATTTTCTTAGAAATGGAAAGAATATGAGTGCCTCTTGAAAGCCCTGAAAACTGTGACTGCATATAGGTTGTATTGAAATACCAACGCAAGTATTCAGGTATAATGTCACGTTCAATCACCCGAACTACAAAAAAGGTCGAAGATGCGACAGCTTGCCCTATTTCAGTTTTGTACAAACATGCCCTGTTATTATCCCCTTTAGCGGTCAGTAAAATATCTCCATCAAAGAGTAAATGCCTATCAAGTTTTCCATCCATATTGATTTCTGGACTCGGAGCTGCATCCCAACGGAACTCTCCACTGTCATCGAAGTGCTTGGCCTGGAGGTACAATGTATCCCCAGACGGACTTCCTTTTTCATAAATACCTGTGGCAATACTTGCTATGTCACTCAAGTTTTTAAGCATTTGTATCAACTTTACTTTTTATTTTAGCCATTTTGTACTATTAAAAACTCCGTAATAGTGCTACAAATGTATGGTGATTGTATGGTACGATGCAAATATTTTTTACATTTTTTTTCCTGTAATCGTTCTACTGATTTTAAAAATAATCATAAATTACTGATATTCAATTATTTATGATTTTAAAAATTGAAAAACTTTTTTTCCACACTCGCCCTTTTTCATGCCTTTAAAGCCGCTTTAAAAGTTTTAAACCAGTAAATACATTGTTGGAAAACAAATACCCAATTTGTTATGATAGGTTTAAATGGATTTGAGTCAATACTCTTTTCGACTTGATTTTAGGCTTTTGCTGAGTATGGGTTTGTAGCGTACTACACAACTACAAATTCCATTTTTATGCAAAAACAAAAATTGCGTTCGCTGCCCACGCCGACCGAAAAGCAGTTCACTGCTTTGAACGGTGCGTACAAGTACTACAATCGGGTTCTGTTTAAAAATCAACTCCCAGGGTGCATCCTGAATTTCTCAAGGCTTAAAGGAACACATGGTTTTATGGCTCCTGAACGGTGGAAACACGTCAAAGACAAAACCTTTGGTGTGCATGAAATCAGCCTGACACCTACCACTTTGTATCGGACTCCCATCGAAATTTTCTCTACCCTGGTGCATGAAATGGTGCATCTCTGGCAATGGGAATTCGGTGAGCCTTCCAGAAGTGGTTATCACAATCGGGAATGGGCAAGGAAGATGCGGGAAATTGGCCTCATTCCATCTCACACCGGACAACCTGGTGGAAATGAGACAGGACAAGCCATGACTCACTACCTTGAGGAAGGGGGTAAGTACCAAAAAGCGTTTGAAAAAATGCCCAAAATGTACCTTTTGCCTTTCACCTCTTTGGAGGGTGAAATGATGAAACGGCTCATTGAAGGCTCAAACGGAACTGACGAGGGAGGTTCAGACGACGGAGATGAAGCACGAAAAGCCAGATTGCGAAAACTCAGGCCACCAAGCCAAAACAAGACAAAATACACTTGTCCAGGCTGCAAAGTAAATCTTTGGGGAAGACCTGCGTTGCAAATCAGGTGCGTAACGTGCGATGAACTTTTTGAAGAAGTGAAATGAGTAAGAAGCCTGACGGATTCCCCCGGAAGGCTTTTTAAAAACAACAATTAGAGTCCTGAAAACGTTATGAAGGTGCAGGTTAACTGCATTTTTATTTTGTTTTGTTTTACCATGACAATTCGAGTAGTGATTTTATCTCGATGAGACTTAGGTGGGTTCAATGCGAATGCTTTTTTATTCTACACAAGGGAAGATGCCATTACTTATGCACAAGAACTTCTTAGTGATGAGTATGAGCAAAACGAGCTTCGTGAGGAAGACTTTAGGCAAAAATCGGATGAATACATCAAGTACATTGACGACTTCGGCACTTATGGATTTGAAATTTTAGTAGAGCCAAAACAAATCAGCAAGTAGTTTCCTGCCATTAGAGCCGACCATAAATCGGCTCTAATTTTTTGTTATTTTGAAAAAAAGAACAACGACTCCTCTACCCATCTTGTTAGTGTTTGTATATGTTTATAACAAAATGTTTAATTGTTTAGGGTCTGCAAACTGAATACTACACTACTCTTTCTTAGCACTATTATAACTTATTGGGTATTTATCATAACAAATCCGGTATTTGGACTCCTCTACTTCATAACAAATCCGGTATTTGAACATAACATTTTGGATATTTCATTCCCTGCTTTCATAACAAATTGGGTATTTTCATTTTTACCATTATAACAAATTGGGATTTTTAAAATGCTCTTGAATTTTTTTATTTTTAGTATAACATAACAACATAGTAAGTTTTGTTATTTTATTTTGAACCTTTCAAAATGGACACTACAAGGCAGATTTCACTATTTGAGGAAAGCGATACCGTCATGGAGATTAAGAAGCATAGTAGTCTTGTTCAGATGAACAATGTAACTACTTTGCAACAAAGAAAAGCAATGAATTCTTTGATTTGGATTGCAAAAGACCAGTTGAAACGCAACCCGGAGGAGAGGAGTTTCAGCATTGACTTAGGTATTATCAAAAAACTTTCAGGAATCAACCGCAATGATAATAATGAACTAAAAATGGCATTGAAAGCATTGGTTTCCTTAGTTATTGAATATAACATTCTGGGAAAGGAAAAATACGAATGGTGAGCATTTCCGTTTCTATCACTGGTTAAAATAACCGGACAGAGGAGGGGAAACACTGCCAAAGTCCACTTTGAATTCCCTACTCCAATCCTTGAGGCCATCAAAAGACCTTCGATGTATGTGAAGCTGAATATGTTTATTTGGAGAGGCTTGAACAGTAAACATAGTCTTGCGCTTTATGAGATTTTGAAGGACTATCAAAACATTGGCAGGATTCGTATTGAGGTGGATAATTTCAAAAAACTGGTTGGTATTGAGCCGGAACAGTACAAGATATTCACGATGCTGAAGAAAAGAATCATTGATACCGCCGTTGATGAAATAAACGAAAAGACCGACCTGAAGGTAGTTTACGACCTTGAAAATGAGGGTAGAAAAATAACGGCCATCGTTTTTAGGGTAAGTTGATTGGCTACCCATGAAATAAAAGAAAGCACCAACGAAGAGATTCTACAAAAGCTGAATGCAATGGGTATCAGTGCTTCAAAGGCCAAAGAGCTTATGGGAAAGCATGATGAAGATTATATCCTTGCCAACATCAGGGTAATTGAAGAGGAGTTGAAAAATGGCAAAGAGATACGCAACATTCCGGCCTATTTGATGAAGGCTTTTGAAGTGGATTTCAGACCCGTCGAAACTGAATTTGACAAAATACAACACAAAAAGAAGGAAAATAAAGTCTTAGCGGAAAAGCAAGCAGGGGAGTGGGAAACACTGAAAAAGGAACTACTCAAGCAGTTTGACAGGAAAAAAACACAAGCCGTTGCCGATATACTTGATAAATTGGATGATGTTGAGACTGCTACTTTGAAGACTGAATTCCTACTCGAAATAGACAAAAGTCCGCTCCTTAAAAAGGTTTTGGAATCCAAGTGATTAGACTCAAGTCATATCCAGGTACAATGGATAAATTTCATTGCGCATAGGTATCTTGAAAAAACGGCTTACGACTTTGAGGAATTCTTGAAAATTGAAGGGTACGATACAGAGGGCAGGAAAATATAGGACAATGATACAAAACGTTCAAAAATGAAATTTTTTGCACGGTGAGAACTGGGTTTTCTCATCGTTTTTTTGTTATTCTAATCCGAAGAGCGGTGGCAATACCGTCCGGGCGATAAAAACGATAAGCAGAATGATAAACCCAAGCAGGAGGAAGTATCTTTTTTCAAATAGCGACTTTTCACGGAACAACGATTCAACCTTCTCGTGATATTCCTTTTGGACTGTTTCATATTTCGTCAAAATCTCCTTCTTTTCGGTTTTCTCCTCGGTTAGCATTATGCCGTACCTGGTTAACTGTTCCTGCAAATTGACGTTATATTTTTCCAGGTCTTCAGACCTTTGTATTACCAGTTCATATTCATTTTCAAGTTTTGAAAACCCCTTTTTCAAGTTTTCAATGTCTTGAAAATTAGCAGCCATCTGAGGTGTTTCTTCTTTGCTTTCAAAGTGTTTTAAAGTCGGTTGTAAAAAGTTTGTAAAGTCTTCTAAATTTATAAAAGTCTTTCAAAACTCCTTCTTGATGCGGATATTACCCTCATGCTTTGCAAGGTAGTTGTACACAGTTTGTAAAGAAATATCAAACTGCATTGAAAGGTCTTTTGGCAGAACGAATGTCATTGCTTTTAAAGAATGGATAGAAAGATTGTAAACTTGAAAACAGCTAAAATATAAGGGAAACTGAAGAGATTACAAGCCTTTGTAAACCTTTGTAAAAGGCTTTTAAAGAAAGCCAGAGGATGTTCTCCCTGGCTTCAGATGTGGCATTTGGCAGTACCCACCCAAACACTTTCGTAGTTTGCACGGCAGTCATTTTCCGATTTCAGGGAATTCCACCCTGGGGGCAATTCTCCAAAGACAGGCTGAGAAAATACAAGCCCCATTATTCAAAGCTATATAGCAGTCGGAGACTACTCTTTCAACAACCTTTTTCAAGTGGTTTAAAACAAGTTTAAAAGTTTGAAAAATGCAGGCAATCGCAATGATAGCCTGCATTTTTGTAACTTTGTCTTGTGCTTTTTAAGAGGCACTTTTTACTTCTTTTAAAGCGCAATGATGGAGGACAAGATTTTAAGTATCCTGGCTTCGGCTGACCATTCCGGGTTTACCGAACTTCTTCAGGGAGACTGCTTGAAAAGGTATGTGGTAGCCTTTACCAACAACACCGAATATGCCCTCGACCTGTTGGCTTGTCAGGCAAGATTTTACTGAGCCGTCTTTAATAATTTGACCATTGGTTGACGAACGACTCCCCAAGGCCAGATTATGATTGACATCGGAACATCTACTGACGACCTACACGAGGCATTGGAGTTGAAAATACTCCACCACCAGCAAGCAGTTCGGGATAGAGTTCTTGAAGTGGAAATCACTTAGGAGGAGGGCGTAAGCCCTTCTCCTCCTCATTTTAAACAAGGATGCTTTTCCAGACGTGACCCTTCAACTTTGAAATCATCTCTTGAGGATACACTTTCATGTCAGTGAGGCTTAATACGATGTAGCGTCTTTTCATGGTATCGAGAGAAATAAAGCTCCTCAAGCGTATCCTTCCCACTCAGATTTTCAAGTCATTTTTTCCCGGATGGTTTATCTTTGTACTGCGGTACGGAAATCCCGCATCTTTTTTATTCTTTTCATTCTACCATGAAACTCCTTACTCAGCAGATTTTAGCTGACTTCCGCAAAGTTTGAGACCAGATGAGCGAAAGTGACCCGATTATCATCTGCAAGTTTTTTCATCCTGCTTCTGTCCGAACACGGTTTCCGACTGAGTTTGATGAGGAAGACCAGATTTTTTTCGGTTACGTCGTTGGCCTGGAAAACGAGCGGTGAAGCTTCTCTTTAGATGAGTTGCAAAGTTTCAGGGATAGGTTTGGGCTTGGAATCGAAAGAGACAAGTTCTTCCGTCCGTGCAGATTTTCAGAATTGGAGGGCTTTTAGCCCCCCTTTTCTGAGAGTCTAACCGATAAACTTAGGGGGAAGGTGAGATATAATCTTACAGATAATTCAGATTATAGATTAACTTGTTGAATTTCAAACACTTAAATCGTATTTTGTAATTCAACTAATGTATCTATACATAAAAAATTTGCCTTTCCAAGCCATCAGCATTCAACCAAGTTCCCAAAAAAATTCCATCGAGTGCGTCTAACGACCTGAACAAAAAATACTCCTTCATCTGAACAAAAAACGGATTCCCAGAGAGTTCCTTAATCAACGAGAGCATTGTACTCTCAGATTCAAAAATCCATAGGGTACGATACCCTCTTTCAAAATTGTACATTGCATTTGCACTACCTCTCAGGATGGCTTTGCCGTGCTGGATACACTTGTTCACTGCTTTTTTTGTGTCCTTTCCATTTTCCAACTCAAGCAGGTACAATTCTTTTTGCTTTGAAGTTTGCAGGCAAAAAACCATGTCAGCCTTGAGAGACTTGGAATCATCAAAGAGGATGGCTGTTTTGGATTTTAGGTTCTTACTTACCTTATTGTTACCAACCGTATCGAAATACCTATCGCAGAAAAGAATGGAAAAATGGTCGGCCTGGGCTTGGAGTTCCATTTCAATCTGAATGGAAATGATGGACGTGCGGTGTTTTTGGTCTTGCGTGTCGGTAGTGATTTTCCCGATTGGGTAGTGGATTGCATCTTCTTCAAGACCGTAAAAATCTACCAACAAATCTTTGCCTTTTGCGGTCAGGAAGTGCTTCACTTCAGTACCAATGCGGTGCGGAATGGAAGCAACGTAGGGTGTTCTCCTATCTTTCAACTCTTTGACCAAATTACTCAGATTAGGGGTGTGATTGTCAATCCCTAACCTTTTCATTTGGGAATAGGTCAGGAACTTGTAATGCCCTAAAGCCTTGAGTATTTTTGCTTGCTTTTCATTTATCCGTTGAATCTCCATCATTGCCTAAGAATAAATCGAAAGGTGGTTTGTTAGGTTTCTTCGGTAGAGGAGCGGGGTCTTCTTCTTTTCGAGGTTGCCGTTCCTTTTGGGTTTGACCTACTACCTTGTAGTATCTCGAAAGTTGATAATTGTCGAAGTCCTTTTCCTCCTGTGATGTCATTTCAAAGTCTGGGTTGTTTATCAGAAAAGAGGGTGATTTGATTTTCAAAGGAGTGCGCCCACGAATCTTCAAATAGTATTCATAATCCTTTAGTGAAATTTGGTCTTTAGGCAAGGTTATCATGGCTTTTATATCATCTGCTTCATCACCTCCGACAATTTTGATAGCCGTGTTTTTCTTGACTGCCTCAACCTGTTCTCCCAACTGGTTTACATACTGATTGGCCAAAATGAGATGCAGGCCGTACTTCCTCAATTGGGAAAGTATGTACTCGAAACTGCCGGAAACAAGGTTCTGGCACTCGTCAATAAAAACAAAGGTAGGTAGCGATTTTTCCGGGTCTCTTTTTCTTACCAGGCTTTTGATGTTGGCTACCAAAAACTTCCCAAAGGCTGCCTGGGTCATTTCGCCCAACTCGCCCAAATTGAAGATGATTACTTTGCCTGAATTCAGGGATTTTTCAAGGCTGAAGGTACTTTGTCCTGCAACCAAAGGCTTCAGAGCAGGGGAGTTGAGCAGCCTTTCTATTCTGTATAGAAGGGCATCTCTCGACCTCTTTTCGGTTCT
>CAYVPM010000103.1:0-6375 GCA_964453475.1 uncultured Saprospiraceae bacterium
TCGTCGTGGGCGTCGGCACCGGCGGCACCGTGAGCGGCACGGCCAAATACCTGAAAGAAAAGAACCCAAATATCAAGGTCTGGGGCGCCGATGTGTATGGCTCCGTATTCAAAAAATACCATGAAACGGGCATTTTCGACCCGAAAGAGATTTACCCTTACATCACGGAAGGCATCGGGGAAGACATACTGCCCGCGAACGTGGATTTCAGCCTGATCGACCATTTTGAAAAAGTGACCGACAAAGATGCTGCCATCTGGGCGCGGCGCATCGCCCGGGAGGAAGGGATTTTGCTCGGCTACTCCGCCGGCAGCGCCTTGGGCGCCCTGTGGCAAATGCGCCAAAAACTTACAAAAGACGACGTGGTGGTGCTTATTTTCCACGACCACGGCAGCCGATACGTTGGCAAAATATACAACGACAACTGGATGCGCGAACGCGGGTTCCTGGAAGACGAGCTAAAGGTGGGCGACCTCGTTGCCCGCAAAAAAGACAAGCGATTCATCAGCGTACAGGCCGGCGATTCGGTCAGAAATGCCTTCAATGTGATGAAAACCAACGACATCAGCCAAATGCCCGTGCTGGATGGCGATAAAATCGTCGGTTCCATCAGCGAGACACAGGTGCTGCATTTCTTGCTCGACAACCCCCTCAACAACTCGGAAAAAGAAGTGCGCAGCGTGATGGGCGAGCCGTTTCCGACCGTAAAAGAAGACCTGCCGATCTCGCAGTTGAGCCGCTTTATTTCCAAAGAGATACCAGCGTTTGTAACTACGGATATGTCGGGCGGGATGCACGTGGTGACGCAGTATGATTTGATACAAGCGATTTAGGGAGTGCGGAATGGGAGTGCGGAATGGGGAGTGCGGAGTGCGGAATGGGGAGTGCGGAGTGCGGAATGATTTGGCCCATGCAAAATCTTCTGCCGAAAGAAAGCGCAATCTGATACCTAGTGCATAAATTTGCATACCAATTTTTTTCATAATAACTCAATTTCCGATGATACGCAACCTGATTCTTTTACCCCTTATCTGTCTGTTTTCCAACGCTTTAAACGCTCAAGAGCATCCTGACAGGATCCAAATTTCACCTGAAGAAACCCTGCTGAAGCAAGAAACTGCCGAAGTGCAATATTATGCCCAGCAGCTTTCCAACCTCAAAGCCGCATTCGAGGCCAAAGACAACGGAAAGATAGCCGTGTATGAATCGGCAGTGCTGATGAGCCTGCGCAATGAAATCAACCAACTTGATCTGAAACTGGCCACCCATGCCGCTCAGGCGGAGCGCCGGAAACTGGCCGGCAGCGGCGAGATAACCCAAGCCGCAAGCCCGGCAGAAGCCCCCCGCCGCGACCCGCTGGCAGATGCTACCACTCCCGACGAGATCCGCTTCGAAACCCTGACCTATACCCTGGCCGCCTTTGACCGCCATGCTTTCGACCCCTCCAAACCGGAAGCTGCCGCTAAGGATTTTGAAAAGCTGGATGCTGTTTTAAAAATCATGGAAGAAGCCCTGGCGGAGCTGAAGGCGCGACAAGCTCCCTGAACACTGACAACTGGTTCCGCGCCCTTACCAAATTATGCTCAGGGTACTTCAGTTTGTAATACACATCGCCCGCCAGCCAATCGGTCAGGAAGCGCAGGGCTTGCTCGCCCGTGATCCAGGCGCCGCCGAGCAGCAAATGCTCCCGTTCTGAATTGCTCAGAAAATCTGCCGTTTCACTCAAAAAACCTTCCCGAAGCGCGGCCAACATGTCGCTGCGCAAGCTGACATGGCTAGGCTCGTCCTCCGATTTGTCCGGAACAAAGGTGCGCACCATATCCCCAAAATCGGATAATATGGTGCCAGGCATCACGGTATCCAGGTCAATGACAGCCACTGCTTTGTGGCTTGCTTCATCAAACAGCACATTGCCCGCTTTGGTATCGTTGTGGGTCACGCGCAAGGGCAAGTCCCCCGTTTTTTTCAAGTGGCTGATGGTGTCGAATACGGGTTTCGCCCGAAACATGGCTTCGATTTCTGGCGCCGCGGCAGCGACCCTTTTTGCAGGGTCAGCATCAATGGTTTTCAAAAAGACTTCCCAGCGCCGGTCCGTATCGTGAAACCCGGGGATTGTTTCCGTGAGTTCCGCCGCCGGAAAATCGCGCAAGGCCCGCGCAAAGGCGCCATAAGCCCTGGCAGCTTCATAAGCAGTAACCGCATCCGTCTTCCCTTCCGGGGAGTATGTATGCGGCAAAAACGGGAAACAGCGCCAGTAATTTCCCGAGTCATCCCGGTGCAAATACTGGCCGTTCAAGGTTGGAATTGGGCCTGGAGATGCGTACCGGAAACCTGTAGTTTTCAAATGATCGGTCACCCGGCAGATATTGCGCATCACGGCATCTGGGTCGAGAAAAACCTGGTGATTGAGCCGTTGCAACAAAAAAGAAAAAGACTTCCCTCCTTGTTCAAAATCAATGCGATAGGTATCGTTGATATTGCCTGTGCCAATCGGTTCGGCTGCATTCCAACACTCAATTTGGAAAAAAGAATGGGCGATATCACGCAGTGCTTTCATAACCCCGGGGATTCCTTTTTTAGTTCAAGCTGCCGCACCAACAAGCCGCTTTTAAGCCTGGGTTCGAAGTAGGTGCTTTTGGGCGGCAGGCTTTCCCCGGCATCGGCCATGCGCATCAAATCTTCCGCTGCAACCGGGTAAAATGCAAAACCTACCCGGTCCTCTTTCTTCTTGGCAGTCATTTTTTGCAGCCCTTCCAAGCCCTTGCTCCCTTCCACATAATTGATGCGGGTATCGGTGCGCACATCGACGATGCCAAATATCTGGTTGATTACCAAATCATTGAGCAACGCTGTATCCAGGGTTTGATGACCAGCGGGAGCAGTTTCCAACACATGATTCCGCCAACGCAAAGTGTACCATTGTTTGTGCAGATACATGACCAATTCATGCTTTTCCAATGGTTTCCGAGGTTTTTCGAGCAACCCAATTTCGAAAACTTGAGACAACTGGGCCATCAACCGGCCTGCGCCGACCTTTTTCACGCCTTCCACCACGCGGTTGTAATCGAGTATATCCAGCTGATCGGCAGCAAACCATGCACAAAATAAATGGGCCATATCGAGGCCCGTTGTGTCAATTTCGGGCGATTGGTGCAACAAGGCGGTTGTGGTAGTGCGGTGATGCCCGTCGGCGATGTAAGTATCGGTCACTTTGCGGGCAAAAAGTTTTTGGAGAAATGCAATGTCCGAGGGCGTAGTCACCGACCAAAATCGGTGCGTTGTTTCCTCATTTTTTATGCGCACCGTCATCATCGGGATATGGCTCAGGGCAAACGCGTTTAGCCATTCTTGCAGTTCCGGCACCGGCAGATGCATTACAAGGATTGGTTTCAGTATGGCTTTCCAATTCAAAAACAGTTCCTTGTGTTTCAGTTCATGCTCGCTGAGGGTCTCCTCATGCTTTTTAATATGACCCTGGAGAAAATCTTCCACTTTGTTCAGGCCCACCAAACCGATATGCTTGTGCATGCCCGCTTCAATTTGGTACACAAAAAAACCCGCTTCTTTCGTTTGGTTGAAATCGCCTGCTTCCAGGTTTTTTTTGAAAGCATTTTTGGCATTTCGGCAAAAAGCGTCTGGAGAACCGATGCGGTTTACGTTGGGATAAAGTACGGTTACTGGTTTTATTTGCATGGTGGAAGGGCAAATTTGAGGGATAAAAGTAACAGTTTTTCCAAGGGTCGCCGCTTCTTAAAGCATTTGTGCAGAAAACATGGATGAAATCTTCGACATTTGCCGTTAAAGGGGATTCGGGGGCAGGGTTTCGGGTTTCAGGTTTCAGGTTTACAAAACCAGTGGATGCTTTGAAAAAGTGATTCCACAAAAAACAAATGTTGTAAACCTGAAACCTGAAACCCGAAACCTAAAACCTGAACCCAGCATCCCGATTAAATCTTTCTTCAATGAAATTCTTATCCGCCTTTGCCCTATGTACGCTGTTTTTGGGGCTATCTGTAATGTCTGCACAGAGCGTTTATGAGTTGGAAAACAAATTTAAAAAATCCAATTCAAAGAACGAAAAAATGGATCTGGCTTACCAGATCGCTGAAAAATCCCTTGCCTCCAATCCGAAAAAGGCATTGGATTTTGCCATGGTATCCAGCCAAATGGCAACAGAGATCGGTGACAAGCGGAAAGAAACTGATGCTTCCTATCTGTCGGCAGAGGCTGCCTACCGGCTTCGGGATTACCGCGACGCTGCCGGCCGCTACAACAGGGCCTGGAACACCGCACGCAACTACGGTTTTCGCGACGTGGCGATCAATTCCATGAACAAATTACAGGATATTGCCCTAAAGCAGAACGACTTCAAGGAAGCGCTCAAATGGAGCACGGAAACCGTGAAGTACCTGAGCGAAAACAGCGGCCCGGGCGCCAGGAGCGGCGGCGAAGCCCAACGCAAGCTGGAAAACCAGCTCGCTGCAGCGGAAGCCGACAACCGCGCCCTGCGCGAACAACTGGCACAGGCGACCGGGCAAACGGAATTGCTTGAAACCACCTACCAAACCCAGCTCAAAGACGTTCAGGACAAAACTCAGAGCGAGCTCAGCGTAAAAGACATGGCCCTGAGCCAGATTTCACAAGAAAAACTGCGGATAGATTCCATTTCCAGGACGAACTCGCTCAGGCTGAAAAACTTGTCGGAGTCGCAAATGATCGACTCCATCGTTCGGGCGCAACAGGAGCGGGAAATCCAGGCACAGAAACGCCGGGCGGCAGAATTGGAACTGGCCCAAGAAAAAGGGGATACCCAGCGCAAAATTCTCCTTCTGGTAGTAGCCTTCATGGTGTTGCTGGCCATCCTCTTCTACATCCGTTTCCTTGCCAAAAAACGCACTGCCAACCAGTTGCAAAACAAAAACAAACTGATTGAAGCGGAACAACAACGGAGCAACTCCTTGCTGCTCAACATCTTGCCCCCGGCCATTGCCGAAGAATTAAAAACACGCAACAAAGTTGCCGCCAGGAAATACGATCAGGCCACCGTCATGTTTGTCGATTTTCACGGCTTTACCCACGTCGCAGAGCAACTCAGCCCGGAGCAACTGGTAGAAGAACTCGACCTTTGTTTCTCGAATTTTGACCGCATAATCGGCAACTATAAAATCGAAAAAATAAAAACTGTAGGCGATGCCTATATCTGTGCTTCAGGCTTGTCCGACATGAACGCCAGCCCTTCAGACATGATAAAGGCTGCCCTGGATATCCAGGATTTCCTGCTCGGCCTCAAAGCCCAGCGCTTGGGACAGGCCCTGCCCTTTTTCGAGGCACGGGTGGGTATTCACTTCGGCCCCGTCGTAGCCGGCGTGGTCGGCGCCAAAAAATTCGCCTACGATATTTGGGGCGATACCGTCAACACCGCCGCCCGCTTGGAAGAAGCCTGCGAGATCGGCCGCGTCAACGTCAGCGAAGATGCCTACTGGCTCGCCAAATACGAGTTTGAATGGGAATCCCGCGGAAAAATCGCCGCCAAGAACAAAGGGACGATGGATATGTATTATGTGACGGGGATTAAATAAGGGGCGGTTTCGGGTTTCGGGTTTCGGGTTTCAGGTTTCAGGTTTCTGGTTTCTGGTTTCTGGTTTACATCATTTGTTGTTAATTTTGAAATACCTTTTCAAAGCAACCACAGATACTGTAAACCTGAAACCAGAAACCAGAAACCTGAAACCCGAAACCAGAAACCAGAAACCTGAAACCCGAAACCCGAAACCAGAAACCTGAAACCCGAAACCCGAAACCAGAAACCAGAAGCATCATGCTATACGACAACCACAATCGCCCCATCTCCTACCTGCGCCTGGCAGTAACGGATCGCTGCAACCTGCGCTGCAGCTACTGTATGCCGGAACATGGCCTGGAGTGGTTGGCACGCGAGGCCCTGCTGACCTATGAAGAAATGCTGCGCCTGTGTCGAATTTTGGCTGGATTGGGCATCAACAAGGTCAGGATCACGGGCGGCGAGCCTTTTGTGCGCAAGGACATGATCAAGTTCCTGGAAACACTGGCCGGTATTGAGGGTTTGCAGCAGATCAACCTGACCACCAACGGGGTGGCAACGGCAGCTTTCATCCCGCAGTTGAAAAGCCTGGGCATTCAATCCGTCAACCTGAGTTTGGACACTTTGGACAGGGCGCGATTTTTTGAAATCACCCGCCGCGACGAACTCCCCGCTGTTTTGAAAACACTGAACATGCTCCTGGAGCAAGGTTTCAAAGTAAAAATCAATGCCGTAGTGATGGAAGGCATGAACGATATGGACATAATCCCGCTGGCAACTTTGAGCGAAAAAATGCCCGTTGACGTGCGGTTTAT
>CAYVPM010000103.1:6385-7633 GCA_964453475.1 uncultured Saprospiraceae bacterium
GAAATGCCCTTTAATGGCGGCGACCATTTCACGGCAAAACCATTTTGGGATCATCTGCGCATATTGGAAAGGCTGTGGGAGCGCTGGCCCGATTTGCAAAAAATTGCCGACCCGCCCGCCTCCACTTCCATGAACTACCAGCGAGCAGGCCACCTGGGCAATATCGGCATCATCGCTGCCTGGACCCGCAGTTTCTGCGGCACCTGCAACCGCATCCGCATCACCCCCCAAGGCATGCTGAAAACCTGCCTCTACGACAACGGCGTGCTCGACCTCCGCAGCGAGATGCGCAGCGGCGCCAGCGATGCACAATTGACCGACAAGCTCCTGGAATCCTTCGGACAGCGGCATAAAGACGGCTGGGAAGCTGAAAAAGCCAGCGCCAGCATGGGCGTTTCGCCTTCTATGGCAATGATTGGCGGATAACATTCCGTCGGAGCAGGAAGCCTGCGGCTGCAAAATTATCATGCCAATGAGTACAACATCTTGCAAACTTGCCTATTTGCAAACTTACCTATTTGCAAACTTGCCTTTTTGCAAACTTGCCCCTTGCAAACTTGCCTATTTGCAAACTTGCCTATTTGCAAACTTGCCCCCTGCAAACTTGCCTATTTGCAAACTTGCACCTTTAAATCCTTCCCAATGATAAGTGTTGAACAAGCCGAACAGATAATTCTCTCCTGCCAGCGCCAATTCGGCGTCCAGTCCCTGCCGCTTTCACAGGCCCTGGGACATGTGTTGGCTGAGCCAGTTTTGGCCGACCGCGACCTGCCCCCGTTCAACCGGGTGGCTATGGATGGTATCGCTATCCGTTTTGATGACTGGGAAAAAGGCCAAAGGGTATTTTCCATTTCAGGCATTGTTGCTGCGGGCGAACCCGCGCCAACGGCCTTGCTGACCGGCGCTTGTTTTGAAATCATGACAGGCGCAGCATTGCCCCCAAGCGCCGATACGGTTATCCCCTACGAGCACCTGAAAATCGAAGGCGGGACTGCAAGGGTTGTGCAAGACATCGTAAACAAAGGCCAAAACATACACGTCCAGGGCAACGACCACAAGCAAGGAACAGTTTTGATGGATGTTGGCAAACGAATTGGCGCCACAGAAATAAGTGTGGCTGCCTCATCCGGAAAAACCCATTTGCTGGTCAACAAGGTGCCCCGCGTAGCCATTTTTTCCTCCGGAAACGAGCTCGTCGAAATCCACGAGACACCCCTACCCTACCAGATCCGCCGCTCGAACAACTAC
>CAYVPM010000104.1:0-7625 GCA_964453475.1 uncultured Saprospiraceae bacterium
ACGCCGTCTTTGCCCATGTCGCGGGTTTTGTCCAGCCGGTCGGAATTCAGGCCCTTGATCCAGCCTTGGATGGTGTAGGCGTAGTCAGCGGCCTGCACCTTGAGTTCGCCGAGTTCCACCCGCGCGAGCGGTCCATGCTGGTAATAGAAGTATTTGGCATCCTGATCCCGGATCCCGGCTTTATCGGTGGTGTGCACGTTAATTAGGCGGTTGTCGGCATCATATTCGTAAAAGTGGGTGTATTGATCCGGTTCCCCCGGCTGGTAGCGCACTTCCAGCACATTGCCGCTGATCAGGTCATATACATAATCCACCCGCTTGAACTGCTGGTTGAAGAAAATCAGTTCCGGCACGTCCTGCAACAGGGTGTTGACGTTGCCGTGAATGTCGTAGCTGTAATGCCCGGCATTGTCGTAGGTCAAGGGGTTGTTGTCGTCAAGGGCTTCGTAGGTAATGCTGGCGACGCGGTTGCGCAGGTTTTCCTGGGCAATGGGCAGGGTGTTGACCAAGGGCGCGTCGTAATAGGTGCGGGTGACTTCTTTGCGAATACCCGCTACAAGCGCCGGGTTGCTGTTGGTACCGGAACGCACCCAGTTTTGGAACAAGGTATTGTCCAGTTTTCTGCCCGCGTAATTGTTTTCCATGGCATGGGTCGCTGTAAGCTCCCCCACTTCGGTAATACGTCCCAGGTCATCATACAAGGTGTAGCTGTAGGTATATTTGGACTTCGCATAATGCCAGGAATTCTGCGACACGACCAGGCGTCCCAGCACGTCGTAATAGAACAGGGTAGAGAACTGGTCGGTAAAATCATAAATCAAGGCAAGGTTTGCGCCGCCTGTCGATGCCCCTGAAACGTAAATGTGGTTAGGGTCGGCGAAGGTCATGTCCAGCAGGTCGTTGGTATTTTGTACCGAAATGTCCTTCAGTTTCCAGGTCGCGCCGCCATTGATGGTCTTCAACATGGTGCCCGCCGCGCCAACGGCGTATCCTGTGGTGTAGTCGAGGAAATAGACATCGTTTAATGTCTTGTTGCCCGGCACCGGTTGACCAGCAGCAGTATAAGCCGAACTAACCCAATCTGTGCCGGAATTGTCTACCAGCGTCCAGGCGCCGGCGTTGTTGCCCACCTGCAGCATCGTTCCGTTATCGCCTACAGCATAACCCCAGGTATTATCCGTAAAATAAATGGCTTCAAGGTTGTCGGACGTTGGAACCGTGACTTGTACCCAGGCGTTGCCAACGGCTCCTGCGGTAAATACTATTCCATTATTGCCCACCACGACGCATTTTCCGGTTTGTTTAATGATGGAAACGTCGTTCAAGTCTTCCGGCGGCGAAATGGTTTGCGCCGTCCAGCTCGCCCCGCCATTAAGGGTGTGCAATACAGTACCCTTGTTGCCGGCCACCAGTCCCTGTGCAGCATTGTTGAAAACGACGCTGTTGAGGTCTTCGCTCACGGTGGAAGCCCTGCGGTATTGCCAGGAAGCTCCGCCGTCGGCAGTGTTCAGGACAATCCCCTTCTTTCCTACCCCGATACCGGTCAGAGGGTCAAGCATATACAGGTCGTTTAAAACCGGCGGCTTTACCTTTCGTTCAGACCACGCGCCGCCTGTATTCCGCTTGAAGATTTTGCCCATGCCGCCTACGCTCAGTACCTCGGCTACCGAGGCGTTGGCTGACAAACCAAGGAGCTTTGTCGCGCCGATACAGGCATTTTGCGGACTCCAGGCGCCTCCCGGCGCATTTATCCGCAACATGCTGCAATTGTCGCCTGCGGCAAAATAAGCGCTGGCCGGAGCGGAATACACCACCGCGTTGAGGTTGTCGGAGATCCCGGTTGCCGCACTTGCCGACCAGGTGGCGCCACCGTCCAGGGTTTCGAGCGCCTGGCCGGCGGCCATCACGGCAATGCCCCTGTTGGCATCCTGGAATGCAATATCCCGGACCTCGGTTGAGGTATGGCTTTCCTGTGCATACCAGTCATTGCCATTGTTGTCGCTGCGCAACACGGTGCCGTCGAGGCCGCAGAGCCAGATATGGTTTCCGGGCGCATAGCCGATGCCCGACAGCGCTGGGGTTTGGATTTTGTAGGTTTTGTCCTGCCAGGCGCCGCCGCCCACGGAGCGGCTGATCTGACCATTGTCGCCCACGGCAACAAGGGTGCCGGCGCTGTACGATACCGCCCTGTACCCGCCCACGGGCGCAGCGCCGGCGCTGATGGCTGCCCAGGCGCCTCCGCCATTGGAAGTGGACAGCACATTGCCATTTTTACCGATCACGCTGCCATTGGTAGGAGATACGAAATGCAGCTTGCGGTAGGTATCTGCCACCGGCGGCGTGATGAGCGTCCAGATGCCGGCATTCAGCCGGTAAAGGAAATTGTTGGTTCCATCGGTCAAAATGGCCACGGCTTTTCCGGCGCTCTGCAAATGAATGTCCAGCAACATCATGGTCAGGGGAAGCCCGGACAAGGGCGCCCAGCTCGCGCCGGCATTCGTGGTTTGATACACCTGACCGGCAGCGCCGGCGACAACACCCGTATTCGCGTCGGAAAAGTCAAGGGTTTGTATGCCGGAAGCACCGGGGCCATTGGACAATACGTTCCAGCTTAAGCCACCATTGGCAGAAATATATACCAGGCCGGAACTGCTTACGGCATAGCCATTGATTGCATCCAGGAAAGACAAAGCTTTGATGGGTTGTATGGGAAGGCTGCTGAGGGAGGTTTGCACAACAGCTGTCCATGTTTTCCCGAAATCAAGGGTTTTGTACAAATTCCCGTTGAAATCAATGGCGCAGCCCTTTTCATCGGTTCTAAAATGAAAGTCCAGCAGCGGGATATGCAGGTTGTTGGGAATTTCTGCCCAATTGTCGCCGTTGCTGCTTTTCAACAGTGTGCCGTCTGCCCCGATGGCCCACCAGCTGCCGCTCGGCGCCTGTTGCACCGCTGTCAGGCCCACCGTGCGGATGGCTGTTTGGGCGGTCCAGGTGATGCCGTTGTTGTTGGAGCGGAATATCCTGCCGTTGTCAGACACCGCTGTGACGATATTGGGGTTGTCGGGACTGGCCTCTACGGCGCTGATACGGGCGGGTTGAACAAGGTTGTACAAACTCAGGATGGGCGCGCTTACCCAGGAGTTGCCACCGGTAGCGGTTTGCCAGATGCTCCCGCTTTCTTCTACCACGATGCCATTGGAAAAGGTGTTGAAATACAGTCCGACAAGGTTGCCGGTAGTGGGCACGGGTTGTACAACCCAGCTGCTGCCCTGGTCAGTTGATTGTACCAGGGTGCCATTTGCGCCGACGGCATAGGCAAACCCCGTGCCTGTGACAAGTTGCACCGCGCGAAGATTTTCGATGCCAATGGCGCTCACTTCCGTCCAGAGGGCGCCGCCGTTGGCTGTGGTGTAGAGATGCCCATTGCCGGTATTGTCCTCGGAATAGGCAATGCCTTTGTATAAATCAGAAAAACGGGAGCCGTGTACCGTGTGATTGGCCGGGATGCCGTTGTTGGCGGCTGCATCGCGCCAGATTTCCAGATCCTCGTGGTCTGGCACGGTTTGGGCCACCAACTGGTTCAGGGAGTTGTATTTGTAAGTAGTGGCATAGGTATGTTTGGTAAAAAAAGTATGCGTCTTGTTGGCGCGGTCCTGCTTGATCTGGGCCATGTCTGCCGCAACCTGGGTAGGGTTGGGGTTGTCGGTCACTTTGCGCACGCCTGCGGGCGGAATGGTGCGGACCAGGTTGCCCGCCTCATCGTAGTAGTACAAGGTAAAATGGTGTTCTGCGTCCACGTATGTCATGGTGCTTGCTTCATAAACCTGCAGGCACTGTGCAATGTAGGCTTCTTCGAATTTTTCCCGCACTTCCTTGATATAGGCTGCGTACATTTCTTCCGCATTGTGCTTGGCAATGTGCAGCAGGTCGGTAATGCAAGAATCTGGTAGGACAATGGTGCCCATATGCGGCAGGCAGCACATCACGGCGGATTCCTCCAGCACCGGGATACATTCCGTTTTGAAGGAAATGTCGTCGAGGCCGATGATGGTGGGTCTTAAGTTGGCGATAGAACTGATTTCCAGGTTGGCCACCGTCGCGCCTCCGGAGTTCCAGGTTCCATGCACGTATTGCCAGTTGTGGTTGGTTGAAAAGTAAGGTTCAGCTTTGGTGGCAACGGGAGCGCCGTTCACCGTAAAAGTCAATTGGTTGATATCGCTTTGCACCTGGATATAATTGACCCAGGCGCTGAATTTGTAGGTTTTTCCGGGCAGCACGGCGATGTTTTGTTGTTTCCAAACCGAAAGCGGGGTGTTGGAGGTATTGTACCCGTCACAAAACAGCATATAAGGCCCTGTGCCGCTCGTATGGTCTTTTACCGATGGGTTCAGCACCGGATCGGGGCAGATACTGTTGTAGTCGGTAGCCAGGGTGTATTCGTAATTCAAGGGCCAAACTTCATCGACACAGCCGTTCACGAAGGAAAACCCACTTGTAAAACCCGTATTGCCGCCGCTAAACTCTCCATTGAGTACCAATTCTGGCGAAATACAGGTATCGCAAGGCGTACCGAAAAACACTTCCACGTCGCCTATCTGCGTTTTGTTGCTGTTGTTGACAAAACCGTCCAAATCAATGTAATAATTTGCGGCATTGGCGGTGATAAAGGTGTTGCCGCCTTGCGGGATAAGGCTCAATCCATATACCACATCGGGGCTGAACAACAACCCGTCCCCTGTCCCGACCACTCCTGTTGGCGTATAGGAGACGCCACCGGCACAGTTGCTCCCTTTGAAGGATTGGCCACAACCGGAACTAAGGTTCAATTGGTTCAAGGAATAGTTTGCCGCAGTTGGCACCCAGGCTGTGCCGTTGAACGCATATTCCAAAATCCTGGAACGGTGGGCGTTGGGCTGTGCGTCGCCCATCATCGTGCGCTCGCCGAGCAGCATATTGCCAGTGCTGGAAAAACTGATGTCAGAGACGGGGTTGGAGTATTTTGCATCTCCGAGGAATGGGACACTTATCTCCAGGGCGCTGGTGCCGGTAAAATTCCCCGAAGCGTCGAGCTTAACGGAGTGGATTTCCTGGTGAAGGTAGGGTTGATTGGTTTGCCGGCCACAGTCGGTATTCCAGACACTGAAATAAACCCTGCCGTTGTAATATGCCACTCCCCACAGGCGCTCGCCCAGGGGCGCGAACCCGGCGGTGCCGTTGTCGGGGTTAAACGGGTCGAAATAATTCAGGATATTTCCCTGGGGATCGAGCCTGTAAATGCGTCCGTCTTCAAAATTGGTGACAAAGAATTGCTGGTGCTCCTGGTCATAACAGAGGTTGCCCAGCTGAGAGCTGCCGCTGTTGGGCAATTGCGCAAACGTGGAAACAGCGCCCGTATTCCCGTCAATTTTATACACCGCGCCTGCGCCGCCGGTTCCCATAGACAGGCTGGAATACACCGCAGCGGAACTGAGGTAAACATTCGGGTGATACTCCCGGTCGAAGGCAATGCCGAACACATCGCCCATTTTAGCCCTTGTCCAATCGGGATGGTGGTACATCGGGGCCGCCCAGTTTTGGGCATGGAGGGCCCCGTTGCTTTGCGGGTCGCGTATGTCGACGATGCCAAAGACAAAGCCGGCTGTCGTGCCCGTCCAGTTGGTGGCCGCCGCCACGCCGCGGTGCAATGGAAAAACAGCGTCCTCATCCAGGTGGGCAATGTTTTCGCAGTCACATTTTCCGATCAGCAAACAGGTTGAGATACCGCTAAGCTGCACCACAACGCCGGTTGAGGTTGTGGCGTACAGCACAAACTGGTATGCCTCGTCTGCGGCATTCAAATGATCCACATCTGGGGCTATCCCATAAAAATTGCTGAGATCGGTGAGGGGAAAACCGACACTAACAGGCAGGTTGAGGGTGATGGGGCAATCTTCATACAGGATTGTATTGCCTCCTGCAAAAAGCACCGAAGCAGGAATACCGTTCAAAAAACTCACAAAAGCCAGGGCTTCGCGGGTAGGCGGACAATTTTCCAAACCAGAATTCATCAAGGTGCTTGTGCCTTGGCCCATCACCATGTTGGAGGGCAATTCGGTGCTGCATTTCCCAAAATCAAAACAAGGGGAACTGCCGTCTACCTGTACATAGGCCGAGCCGCCGCCATTGGTAACGAGAGCTGTCGCCGTGAATCCACCACCGGAAGCCTTTGGCTTAATGCCGCTAAAAGATTGAATATCAACTATATTGTATCCGCTCGCAGTCGGCAGGGTGAATGTAATGCTGCAATTGCCAGATTGTCCCGGGGGCGCTGATGCTTGCCGTCAGGCTGGTTCCGCTGTTGGTTGCCGACCAGCGCCAGCCTGCCGTTGGGTTCACATTGCCCGGATCAATGGCCGCATCGAATGCATCGACCAAAGGGTTGGTCAGGGCATTGTAAGGGAATGTTGTGAGGCCGATATTGGAGGCGCTGAACAAAGAACTCGTGCCGTCGCCGTACAGCAGGGCATTGAACAGGTTTTGCAGTGCAATGGCATCCGCGCTGGGGGCGCATATCGGGTCAAAAACGCAGTCGGCAATGTTCAGACAGCTGGTGATGCCTTCCAGCTGAATCTCTTTGGTATGGTCGGGGAAATCAGCCTGATAGCCTGGATCGCCCGGCAATATCTTCACGATAACGGTAACGGTAAAATTTTTCCCGGGATCGGGCGGGAACAAAACGGGTGTAGCCAGTGGCTCCAACCTGCATATCCGGGTGATGTCGGAAAAATCATACAAGGTATTTCCAGTTGGGAATTTCAGGGAAACGCCACAACTGCCCGTGGCGCCGTTGATGGAGGCGCTAAAAAGATTAAACGGCACAGAAGACCCCGGCAGGTAATTCCAGGTGAAAGGGCCTGTCATGGGCGGGACATTGTTGGTCAGGGCATCCGCCATGGTGCTGGAAAAAGCCCCGTAACCCGCTGGGTAGCAGCTTAAGCCAACGGCACTTTGTTGCAGTTCCTGATGTTGAACCAATGTGTTCAACAAGGCTTCAAAGTCTCTGGCCAAGGGGCATTGCCGGCATTTTCCGTAATTGGCCAGGTTTGCCAGGTTCTGCGCTTCATCCAGGATGGCCTGTGACTGGGCAGGGCAATCCACCGCGGCATATTCGCCGTTGCTTTGTTGGTCGTAACACAGGTCGCTTTGCATGGAGCTAGTGCCCAGCATTTGGCTGGTAGTGGGGAAACGCGGGGATTTTTCGTGGTAATAGTACCAGCGGGCCCAGTTGCAAGGCTGCGCAAAATTGAAATACTGGGAGTTCCAATGAGAGAAAGACCAAGGGAAGCTGGTCCAGAAACTACCAGAAATGGTGGAATATGGTGTCGAATAAAAACGGTTCAGGAAAGGGTTGAACTGATCTTCTCCGATACAGCCGTTGTAGCAGGTTTTTTTGATGGCGTATTTGGTGCGGTGCCGTTCCTGGTATTTTTGCTTCAGGCTGATGTACATGCTTTTAAAGGTGTTCCACACTGCATCGTTGTCTACACCTAATTCGGTGAAATTGTATCCAGTAGGCATATTACAGGCGGTGTTGCAGCCGGGGGTGCCGAAACTTGGGCAAAGCGCCGTTTTATAAGCCATCTCCA
>CAYVPM010000105.1:0-7624 GCA_964453475.1 uncultured Saprospiraceae bacterium
GTCTTGGACCCACCAGGGACATATCGCCGAGCAGCACGTTCCAAAAATTGGGAATCTCATCCAGCCGCCATTTGCGCATCACTGCCCCAAAAGGGGTACAACGTGGATCGCCTTCTTTCGACAATTGTGGCCCGGCGTCTTCGGCGTTGACGTACATGGAGCGGAATTTGAAAATTGTGAAGGGTTTCCCATTGAGGCCAAGCCTGTCCTGCCTGAAAAATATTTCACCGGGAGAGGACAAACGAACGCGGATGGCGACATAAATAATCAAGGGCGAGAGCAGCAACAGAGCTGTCAGGCTTACGATTACATCGAGCCCGCGTTTAATGGTCCTTTGCCAGCGCGGCATTAACTCCTGCCGGATTTCGATGAGCACTGCTCCGTAAACATGGTTCATTTTCACTGACCCGAGCAAAATATCGTACATGTCGGGAATGATCTTCACGAGTACTTTTTCGCCAAAATCGAAAAGCACGTTCAGGATGTCGCGCAGTTGGTTGTGTTCAGAAGTCTCGATGGCGATTATGACCTCTTCAACATCTTTTTCCTGGATAATGCTCGACATATCGGACAAGGCGCCGAGCCTGGGCAAATGGCCGGACATTATTTGGTCCGAATCGCCATTGGTGTCAATAAAACCGATAAAGTTATTGCCCAATCCTTTTTCGCGCCCCTTGATGTCGAGGAACAGGTCGAGCGCATTTTGGTTGCCGCCGATCAGCAGTGTATTGAAGGTTACCAATCCCGCTTTCAAACGCCGGCTGGCCCGCGTAAGCAAGATCATCCTGGAGGTTGCCGTAAGCAGGAAATGCAGCGCAAAAAGTGTGAAGAACGATTGGTAATAAGTGCGGTAACCGTGTACCACATCGTCGAGAATAAGGGTAAAGAACAGGAAAGTTACCCCCAGGAACGACAGGAAGAAAGTATGGGCAAGCGTATTGAGCCTTGACAGCCGGTAAATATCGACATAATTGTCGAATATGCTGTACAGCAAAACCCAGCCGATGGGGATGATAAAAATTCCGAGGCTGAAATTGCTGTCCATCAATATCCCCAGGTCAATCGGCGCCCCCTCCAGGTATTTTCGGTGCAGAAAAAACAGGGCCCATGCAAGCATTGCCATCACAAAGTCAGCAATTCCATAATAGAACGTGTGGCGCTTGCGCTGCAGGTTTAACATGTTTTGCTTTGTTGTTTATTGCAAGTGCCCAAGCCGGATGTTGTCGATCTTGATGGTGCCGTTCAATTGGGTGTATTTGCCGCTGTTGTCTTTTGGCAAGCCTACCCGGAAGAACAGTTTGTAATTCGTACCATTGGTTTGCACGAGCGGATCGCTGAGGTTGATGTAAATCTTATTCAAATTGTCCGAATTGTTGAATTGGAAAACAGGATGAGAGCTTTCCAAGCCAAAGTCGTTCACGTACAACAGGTACAGGAAAAAGGGCATATCGCATTGGTAGTGCATTTCAAGCCAGGTTTCAGGCAGTCCTGTCACGGGCAGTGTTGCGATCGACTCCGTAGCGATTTCGATAACAGGGTGCGCCGTATCAACTTGCATCTGCAGGCATTCTCCGGCAAAAGCTCCTTCAGTTGTGTATGTAAAACTGGTGACCTGGTCCTGGTCACGGTTTTCAAAAACAATACTGGAGCCGCCGTCAAAATCGCCGCGCCCGAGGCCAAAGGGGAATTTCGCGGCTGGGTTGTAGGCGGTACTTGGCGGTATTTCAGTGGTCTGCCCAGCCACCAGTTCCACCGTAGTTGATTCCCATCGGGTCAACAATGGGAAAATGTCGGGGGTTGCATAAATGCCGTTAGCCTTCACACCCGGAAACAACCAAATGGTAGCTTTTCCTTCTGCCAGGACGGGTACAGTTGCGGGCAGGGTGTAGGAGCCAAGGTATTCGCCGTTCACATAAAGCCAGCCCTCGCTGAGCTTGTGCCAGGAGGCGTCGCCCTGTGCGTTAACCGTGAAAGGCTTGATTTTGATGTAGGCCGGAATTTGTTCCGGCTGGTCTTTGCAGCCGAATAGGGCAATCAGGCAAATGAAAAGTAGTTTGTGCTTCATAAACAGCTCAATCTTTTGACCGGATGAAAATTTCCATCGGGGCGCCTTTGAAATTGTAATGCTTCCGTATCTGGTTTTCCAAAAACTGGACATAAGCTTCCCGAACATAGTTAGGGTTGTTAACAAAGAACGCAAAGGAGGGGAACTTCGTTGGCAATTGGGTTACATATTTGAACTTTGGAAAACGGCCAGAGATAGATGGGGGTGGAGTTTTCTCGATTAATTCCATCATCAGTTCGTTCAATTCCGATGTCTTGACCTTGCGGCCTTTGTTGTTGTAGGCCTCCATGGCCGCTTCTACGGCCTGAAATATCCGTTGTTTCTCGAGGACAGAGATAAATACCACCGGCACATCGTCATTGGGCGCCAGCCTTTTTTTGATCGCCGCCTCGTAATCCCGGATGGTATTGGTTTCCTTGTCCTGTACAAGGTCCCATTTGTTGACCAGGATCACAAGCCCCTTATGCCTTTTCTGCGCCAAGCGGATGATATTAAGATCTTGAGCCTCAATGCCTTGCATCGCATCCAACACCATGAGGCACACATCCGCTTCCTCGATTGCCCTTATGGCGCGCATGACGGAGTAGAACTCCAGGTCTTCCTCCACCTTTGTCTTTTTGCGGATACCAGCGGTGTCGATGAGTACGAACTCCATCCCGAATTTGTTGTAGGTGGTGTGGATCGGGTCGCGGGTGGTGCCGGCAATAGGGGTAACGATGTTTCGCTCTTCCCCGAGTAATGCGTTGGTGAGGGATGATTTGCCCACATTGGGTCGGCCGATGATGGCGAATTTGGGCAGTTCTGTTTCAAGTTCCGGGATATTTTCAATCTGTTCCACCACGGCATCCAGCAGGTCGCCCGTGCCGCTACCACTGATGGAGGCAATAAAATAGGTGTTTTCAAAGCCCATTCCCCAGAATTCGTTGGCATCGAGCTGGTTTTTGTGGCTGTCCACCTTGTTCACTACCAGGTAAACGGGCTTATTCACCCGCCGCAGCCATTTGGCGATGTTGTCGTCCAAATCGGTGATGCCCGTTTGCGCGTCCACGATAAACAACAGCACCGTGGCTTCTTCTGCGGCAGCAATCACCTGGTCGCGGATGGCTGCTTCGAACACGTCGTCGGAATTTTGGACAAAGCCTCCTGTGTCGACGACGCCAAAACGTTTGCCGTTCCATTCGCAGAACCCGTATTTTCGATCGCGGGTAACCCCGGAAAAATCGTCGGTGATGGCATCCCTGGAACCCACGAGCCGGTTGTAAAGTGTTGATTTGCCGACGTTTGGCCGACCGATAATTGCTACGATATTGCTCATTAGAAAAGTTGCGGGATTTTGAGGGCGTAAAAGCCCAAGCATGGTTTCCTGTAGATTTGTATATTTGCCATTGGGCAGTTTCAGCGCAAAGGTAGCAAATGCCCAGCTTTGAATTGCCAACAAGAGACTACGCCATGAATAAAATCATCTACAGAGACCAAAATGTTACTATTTTTCAAAGCGCCCTGTTTCAAACCAACTCTACGGTCGTATGCACCGATGACGTAGTGCTGGTGGTCGATCCGGCCTGGCTTCCCGAAGAGGTACTGGCGATAAAGCACTATGTTGACGATATCCGGGGCAATCGAGAGTTGTACCTGATCTTTACCCATTCCGATTACGACCACATCATCGGCTATCGCGCATTTAATGCAGATAAAGTGTTCACTTCCAAGGCGATGGAGGACAATCCTAACAAGGAAGCCTGCATTGAGCAAGCCCTGGATTTTGATGAAAAATATTATATCCAGCGCCCGTACCCTATTGAATATCCAGTAGCTGATTTTACCGTTTTCAAGGATGGCGTGCAGTTCAAGCATGGGCAAACAAAAATGACCTTTTACCTAACGCCTGGGCACACCGCTGACAGCATGATGGTGGTAATTTGGCAGATTGGGCTGTGTATTGCCGGTGATTACCTTTGCAATGTAGAATTCCCATTTATTTACCACAGCAGCGTTGAATACGAAGAAACACTTGAAAAACTGCTGCTGATTCACGATCGCAACTGGTTTACCCGCCTGGTTCCCGGGCATGGCGACCCTGCCCTCAGCATCGACGCCTGGCTTCACCGGCGCACGGAGAGCCTCGCCTACATCTATGCTTTAAGGGAAAGCATCGCTACAGGTGTTCCTTTTGATGAGGCTTCGCTTTGGGACCGTTACCAGTTCCCCAGGCTGCAACAAAAATACCATTTGGACAATATTGCCTTGATTACCAGGGAATATGAACAAGGGCTTTGGCTCTGGGATCCAGAGTTTTCTTTTGAGCAATTGTCGGAAACACAATCGGGCGACAAACAAAACCTTGACAGATTAGACTGACTTATTTCGTAGGTTTGCCGCATGGATGCGCGAAAAGTAGACATGTTGAACATCGCCTTGATCCTGCTGTCGCTGATGGCGGCATTCTGGATGCCGTTTGGCCTGTTCCTCTTTTCTTATGCCATTCTGGGGCCATTGCATTATCTGACGGAAATCAATTGGCTGGACGAGCGTTCCTATTTCAGCAAATCCAAATATACGCCATGGCTTTTGGGTGGTTTCGTGCTGCTGATTTGCATGGGATCTTTTTTTGCGGAAGGTGCTCATAACCCCAGTCTGTCTGGTTTCAAGGCGTTCGTGGATGCCTCCCTGGCCAAAGGTTTTTTCGAACTGATGGTGTCCTGGGTCGTCCACCTTGCCTTTTTGTCGTTTGTAGTAGCGGTGGCTTTGGCTGCTTTTAAGGATTGGAAGTTCAGGATATTGATCGTTTTATTGGGCATCGCCGTGGCCTATGTTTTTCGAAGCAACAATACTTATAATTTATTGGTGGGGAGCATGTTGCCCACCTTTATTCACGTTTGCATTTTCACGGGACTCTTTATGCTGTATGGCGCGATGAAATCGGGAAGCAGGCCTGGGTACATGGCGGTATTGGTATTCGTATTGGCGCACCTGGCCATCGCTTTTTGGCCTATAGATGCCAGCCAGCATTTTTTGGCCAACGCGAGTCCGGTGAAAGAACGGTTTTTTGAGAGTGGCTTCCAGAATGTCATCTACCAACTTGGGCTCATATTGGGCCAGGTTACGGCAGGCACGAAATTTACCTTAAACAGCGAGCTTGGCATACGCATGGGCATTTTTTTGGCTTTTGCCTATACTTATCACTATTTGAACTGGTTTTCTAAAACCTCCATCATTCGCTGGCACGAGGTGTCGAAGCGGAAGTTGGTATGGGCGCTGCTCATCTGGGTAGTTTCCATTGCGTTGTACGCTTATAATTACCGTGTTGGACTTTTAGCGCTGCTTTTCCTCAGCTTTTTGCATGTGGTTTTTGAGTTCCCCCTCAATTATATTTCAATCACCGGAATAGCCCGGGGATTAGGGCAGCGCATGGGTCTTGGGGCATTGTCGAAGGATTCGCGTGGATGAGATTTTCCGCCCTTGTTTTTGAGCAAGCACACTGTTAAAAATTTGGCATTAACCGATTTATAGAAAAAATTTTACTGGATGCTTTCACAAATTTTTACCTTCACGCTTTCAAATCGGTAGCCCGCAACATTCGTTTCTTTGGTTCATCCACTTTTTTTCCAAATCTTTCACGCCTTAAGAAGCGTTTTTTCTGTTAGTAGTATCTAACGGTTCGGCCTCCTATTAATATTTGAAATCAAACATTAGAGTCAACATACAAACTGAAGTTTCATGAAAAAAAACTTACTCTTACTCTTTTTTGTAGCTGTATTTGCGCAGTTTAATGCAATAGCCCAAGAGGGCACGGCATGCCCTGATCCGCCTCCACCAGGTGGCGGTCCTTCTTGCAGTTCAACCTGTGTTTATTGCGATTTTGATGGGTTTATGGGTATCAACAACGGCGGCCCCTCTGGAGGCAACGTAGTATGCGGCGCTATTTCTCTGCACAATGACTTTTGGTTTGGTTTTGTCGCCGGCACTTCTACCATTACGATTGACCTCATTACTTCCAACTGCCAAACTGGAGATGGCTTGCAGGCGGCAATCTGGGACAACTGCGACGATGCCGATGCCTTAGTGTGCAACCCCGGCTGTAGTGGTTGCGGTGGCCAAACTATTACCATTTCTTATTCCGGATTCACACCCGGTGAAACTTACTGGTACATGATAGATGGCTATATCGGCGATGTTTGCAACTGGGAAATCAGCGTTACCGAAGGAAGCATCACACCGCCGCCGGCAGACCCCGCCACCACCCCGCAAGGGCCAACAATGGTTTGCCCTGGCGCCACGGCCGTTTATTCAGTCCCTGATGCCTTTGGTGCCGGTTTTTACCACTGGACTTCCCCTCCAGGCTCCCAGATTAACGGGCTTACCAACAACCAAAACATAAATGCCCCTGGTGGCGCTCAGGTAACCGTGACTTTTGGCAGCCAGGGTGGCAATGTATGTGTACAAACAGGCAACTCTTGTAACCCATTGACACCGCTCCAGTGCCTTCCTGTAACGAATATGCCCATTCCGGTGACGGTTAAGCCACCGCTGGTGATTTGTAACGACGATATTCCGTTTACTTGGGATGAAGAGCCATACAATGTACTGAACTCGGCGGGAACATTTACCTTAAACTCAACTCCTTATGACTCATACCTGGGTTGCGATAGCATTGTTCGCCAAACGGTAACTATTAAGCCGCCGTTGTTTACGACCATGCCGACCCAGTATATTTGTGCAGGATCTTGTTTCAATTTCGCTGGCCAACAATATTGTGACCCCGGCCTCCAACAAGTCGTTTTGCAATCTTTCCAGGGCTGTGATAGCCTGGTCAATTTCTCCATTGCAGTGCTGTCGCCCAATGCCCAGATTACGGGCAATACCCCGATCACCTGCGGAACCCAGGGGGGCTTGAACTTGATGGCCACCAATTTTGTCTCCGGCTCCTCTTTCCAATGGACAAATGCAAACTGGAACTTTCTTGGCGCGCAATCAACGCAAAATGTCAACTCCACAGGCGTCTATAACCTGGTTGTTTCCGTTACCGGAGGCGGTTTGGTTTGCCGGGATACCGCTTCTGTAACAGTGACAGGCAACACCGTCCCACCAGGAGCAACGGCAACGAATACCAATATCAACTGTATCAGCACGACTGCCAGCCTCACAGGGTCGTCTCCAACAAACGGCGTGAATTACTTTTGGGCTGGCCCAGGCATTACACCAGCCAATCAAAACCAGCAGAATCCGGTCGTGAACCAACAAGGCGTGTACACGCTCACGGTCACCAATCCGGTCAATAGTTGCACATCCACGGCTCAGGTAACGGTAATTGCTGACAATGTGCCTCCCAGCATCAGTGCCGTTGGCGGAAGCATCACTTGCACTCAATCTTCTGTGACGATCAATGGCACAACCAATGTCGGATCGCCTAACTGGCTGTGGACAGGCCCTGGCATCATTCCAGCCAACCAAAACATGGAAGACCCAACGGTTTCCCAGTCAGGCTGGTATTATGTAACGGTGACCAATTCGGTCAATGGCTGTACCAATCGGGACTCTGCCGAGGTGATTCTGAACACC
>CAYVPM010000106.1:0-7572 GCA_964453475.1 uncultured Saprospiraceae bacterium
TGATCGGCAACGAGCACAAAAAGTGTGTTGTTGTACCAGGGCTGTTGTTCTGCCGACTTAAAAAATTCGCCAATGGCATAATCGGCAAAAGCGGCGCTGTTCAGGAATTTCTCCCGGTCGCTGCTCCCTTGCCACTGGCTTTGGTAAGGCACGTCGTAGGGCGGATGCAAGCTGAGCGTCATCGCAGTGGCAAAGAATGGTTGGGGCAACAGATTGATTTCTGACAGGGTACGTTGCAGCAGTATTTTGTCGTCTACGCCCCAACGCTGCGTTATCTCGGCCCTGGAGAAATCTTTTTCGGAAAAAATCTTGTCGAAACGCTGGTTGGCGAGCCAGGCGCCGAGGTTGGCAAAGGTGAGCTCCCCACCATATAAAAAAGCGGTGGCATAACCCTTGCTTTTCAATTTTTTGGCAACGGAATGGAGCTTGATGGCCTTATCCTCCAACAATACAATGCTCTGGTCGGGCTGGGCCGGATAGCCAGCCAGCACCGATACTATGCCCTGATCGGTACGATAACCGCTACCGTAGCAATTGCTAAACAAAATACCTTGGCTAATGAGTCGCTCCAGCGTGGGGCTAACCCCCTTTTCGCCGCCCAGCGATTCCACTACCTGGGCGGTATGGCTTTCCATAATTATAAAAACGAGGTTCAGTCCGGTGCTGTCGGGGGCGCTAAAGAATTGGTAATCCAGATCTTGCTGTGCGATGTTTTCCCCTTTCAAATGTCCCAAAGCTGCTTTTGCGGCATCGTCTGGCATGGAGCGGTAATGATTCTCCGTGGAGCGCGTCTCTATTTTGCTGTGCACCAGGTGCCAGGCCGAGTTGGTGGCAGCGTGGTTGTCAAAAATATGGGAGGAATAATACACAGCGCTTTCGTTTATGGGCATTACGCCCAGTCCGCCGCGGATTGCCAATACCAGCACCCCCAGCCAAACAGGCAATGCCAACAGTCCCCAACGCGATGCGTTCCCTGAAAAAACTTTCCTTCCTACCACGAAGGTATAACCCCTGGTTACCAACCAAACAACTCCAAAATACAAGAGCACGCAAACAATAATAAACGGGAGCGACATCGAATCCAGTAGCGCAGCAGGCGTCTTGAAATACTCCAGCGCGCGGTTGTTCAGCAGGGTGTGCCACTCTTCGTAAATGAATACGTTGGCGCCAAAAAGGAAAACCAACCCGCTGGAGATCGATATGTTAAAGTAAAATATGGCTTTCTCTACAAACGGGTGCGACCGGGCACCGATGCCCAAACCCGCAAACCATAACAGCACAGGAATGGTCACCAAATAACCCGCCATGCTGAGATCCAGCGGCAATGCATGCCAAAAGGAAGCCCAGGCCGACATCGGCGTTTCAGCCGACCACTCTCGGAAAAACCACAGTACAAACCAAAGCCGAAACAGTGCAAAGTACAAAAGCCAATAGGCGAAAAGCCGCAGCGGAAAAATTAACAGAAACTTCATGTGGCGAAGGTAGGAGAACTGGCACAGAGCTTCATCAGCGTACTGTTGAATAGTTTCTCACAACGACACGACGGCGCTACGTGTTCACTTGTTTGGCATGCTGATAAAAACTGTCCACGTATTGGTTAATAGTTTCTCACAACGACACGACGGCACTACGTGTTCACTTGTTTGGCTTCCCCTGCGGCCGCTGGCCTAAGCGTGTCAGACGTAGTGCCGTCGTGTCGTTGTGAGAAACAAAAAGAGTCCTGTTGATTGCCGAATCAATTGGTTATAAAATGCTGATTTTTAACCTTTTATCGGTATTTTTTTCAACCTTGAACCGCTCGTCCAACCGATACCCAATTACCCAAATCACCGCCCCATCGCCGTTTAGGAGCAGCTTCACCCCATCCTTCTCGAAACGGGACAATTTCTGGTTGCTGAAAAAATCTTGCAGCTTTTGACTTTTTCCGTCCATGCCAAATGGTTGGAAAGCATCCCCATCCCGCCAGCTGCGGACTTTGAGCGGGTATAGCATTTTAGAGGCATCAATAACAACGGATTCGCGGCCATCCGGGAAAGG
Organism: uncultured Saprospiraceae bacterium; assembly: GCA_964453475.1. GTDB lineage: Bacteria > Bacteroidota > Bacteroidia > Chitinophagales > Saprospiraceae > M3007. Next base: position 2,038 of record CAYVPM010000106.1, read on the forward strand.
GGTATTCAAATCAGCAGGCGTGAAAAAAAGTGTGCCGCCCCCGTCAAGACGCACCATGAGGTCGCTTTCTTGTATGGTCTGGGTAGCAATTTGCTGTGTATCGCGGCCATGCTGCACAAGGAGCACATTGCGCTCGCACAAGATGGTCCAGCCCAGCGCACTGCTCAGCATAAAACCTACCTGGTCAAGGTTTTCGGCCATTTGACGGGCCTGCTCCGCGCTGAAGCCATGTGGTTTTAACAACTCATGCAATACTTGCTGCGGAGCAGGAAATTGCGCAAGCTTTTGTTTGTCAATAACTTTTTCCCCCGGTCCCTCATGTCCGTTCTCCAAGCCCAAAAACTGCTGCATGAGGAAATCAAAGTTTGCCTTTGTGTCGCGCAGGCGCGCAAGGTTTCTTTCGGCAGTATGCAGGAAATTCGGGTTCAAATCCTGCATCATTGGCACGATATGGTGGCGCAGGAAATTACGCCCGTAATCGTCCGAGGCATTGCTGCTGTCTTCCCGCCAGGCAATGTTGCTGGCCTGGGCAAACGCCAAAATTTCATCGCGCGTGGCAAACAACAAAGGCCGCAAAAGGAGTGTGGAATGCGGACTGCGGATTGCGGAATGCGTCGCGCTTGGCGGCAATGCTGCTTTAGGCAATTCGCCCTGCTCCACTCCAACATTCCGCACTCCAAAATCCGCATTCCGCATTCCAATCAGTCCTTGCAGCCCGGTGCCGCGAATGAAGTTGAGCAGGGCTGTTTCGATGGAGTCGTTGAGGTTGTGGGCTGTAGCCAGGTAGGGGTATTGCTGCGCAGCTGCGATTTCTGCAAACCACTTGTATCGCAGTTCGCGCGCGGCCATTTGGGTGGAAATGCCTTTTTCCGAGGCGTAATTTTTTGTGTCGAATCGTTTGGTAAAAAAGGGTACGCCCAATTCGGCCGCCTTTTCTTGCACAAATTTTTCATCGCCATCCGATTCCTGCCCACGCAACTGAAAATTGCAGTGGGCGATGCCAAAGCTCAGTCCGGATTCCCGAAAACACTGCAACATGACCATCGAATCCACGCCTCCGCTGATAGCCAACAAGGTAGTTACGTTATCTTCCAGGGCATTTTGTACCTTTGAATACTGAAGGAAGCGTTCGATAAAATCCATGTTTCAGGTTAAATACTGTTAAGAGCGCCGAAGTTCGGATTTGCTGATTCATTTTTGCCAAAAAATATTCCAAATGCACAAAATCTACGCTGTTTTCAATTCATGCCTGCTCCTTTTTTTGCTCCCTGTTTTGTCAATTGCCCAGGTCAGCGGCAAGGTGACCGATGAAAACGGGGAATCGCTGCCTTATGCCACGGTTTATGTACGCAATACCAGCAACGGCACTGCCACCAACGCTTCCGGATTTTATAAACTACAAGTGGGTGCTGGCGCGCAAGATATTGTATTTCAATACATTGGTTATAAAACAAAGATCGAAAAAATAACGGTAGCCAACAAACCGATCACCTTGAACGTCAAACTTGAGCCCTCCGATCTGGAACTCAGGGAAGTGGTCGTTTCCTCCAAAGACCCCGCCATCGCCATCATGCGCGAGGTGATTGCCAAGCGCAAGTTTTACAAAAACAAGGTGAATGAGTATGCCTGCGATGTTTATATCAAAGGGTTTCACAAGCTGATTGATGCGCCTAAAAAAATATTTGGGCAGGAAGTCGGGGAAGAAATAATGGATGATTCGACAGGCAGTGTGTTGTATTTATCCGAATCCGTATCAAAATTGTACTACCAAACGCCACCGGCAAAAGCCAAAGAAATCATGGTTTCCAGCAAGGTGAGCGGAAATGATAGGGGTTTCAGCATGAACCGCGCCACCTTCACCGACTTTGACCTGTACAGCGAGCGCATAGAAATCGACCGTGAAATTCTGTCGCCCCTTGCCGACAATGCGTTCAGCTATTATAATTTCAAATGGGCGGGCAGTTTCAAAGATATCAATGGGTACACCATCGAAAAGATAAAGGTGATACCCAAGCGCGCGGAAGACCCTACCTTCAGCGGTTTCCTGTACGTTGTGGATTCATGGTGGAACCTTCAAAGCGTCGACCTGGTGCTAACCGGCGCCTCCATCAAGCAGCCCATCATCGATACCTTGCGTATCCAACAGCAATTCGTTCTGGTCGACAAGCCTGATACCTGGCGGGTGTTCAACCAGATCACCAGTTTTAAAGTTGGCATCCTGGGTTTCAAAATCAGCGGTTTTTTCAACAGCGTTTTTTCCAATTACGATCTCAAGCCGGTTTTTGACGACAAATTTTTTGGCCGTGAGGTGTTCAAGGTAGAGGACAGCGCCTTGAAACGCGACACCAACTATTGGGCTTCCATCCGACCCGTACCGCTAACAAACGAAGAGCAACGCGATTACATCAAAAAGGACAGCATCCAGAAAATCCGGACCTCCAAAACGTACCTTGACAGCATGGATCGGCGGAACAACCGCTTTGAAGCGATGAACCTATTAACGGGGTACACCTGGAAAAACAGCTACAAAAACCGGTCGTTTTCCTACCCACCAGCCGCTCAATGGATACAGTTCAACACCGTGCAGGGCATGGTTTTCGATGTTCAGCCAGAATGGCAACGCGATGCCGACGACCGCGGAACCAAATATTGGCGGGCCCTGGGCAACCTGAACTACGGCCTGAAAGAAACAAAACTTCGGGGTTGGCTGGGCATAAAACGACGCTTCGAAAGCATCCGGTACTCCACCCTGGAAGTGATCGGCGGCAGCATGACAGAGCAGTTCAACGAGCAGCGACCCATCGCCACCATCACCAATACCCAATATTCCCTCATCGCCGAGCGGAACTATATGAAATTGTACGATAAAACGTACGCAAAAGTGGAATGGAGCCAGATTTTGGCGCCCGGATTTTCTTTTGTCGGATTCACAGAATGGGCGCGCCGAAAGCCCCTCATAAACCGTACAACCTATAGTTGGAGAAAGGGCGCCGAATCTCGTTATACACCCAACGCGCCCATTCCTGCCCTTGAAGGTCAGGAGGATTTTGCAGCACCTGACATATTCCTGCTCGGCGTAGACCTGCGCTACCGCATCGGGCAGCAGTACAGTACCTATCCGGATATCAGGTATTACGGCGACTCCAAATGGCCTGATTTCACCTTAAGCTATCGAAAGGCGATCCCGAAACTGTTGGGTGGCGACGCAGACTTTGATTTTGTGCACCTGCTCATCCGCCAGAATAACCTCAATTGGGGGCTCGGGGGCTACACCGACTGGAGCGCTGGGGCGGGTATGTTCATACGCAACAAGTCTGTGTCGTTCATGGATATATACCACCCATCCGGCAACCAGACCATATTTGGTTTGCCCAACCGGTACAGCCGCAGTTTCTTGATGTTGCCCTATTTTGCTTATGCCACCGATAAGCCCTTCGCTGAGGCACATGTCCAACACCACTTGGAAGGGTACCTGCTCGACAAGATACCCCTGTTGCGCAAATTGAACTTTAAGGAAGTTATCGGGGCCGGCATTTTTTACGCCGATCATGCTTCTGCCGATCCCAAATTTACAGGCAAACTGCCATACTGGGAACTGAATGCAGGTTTTGAAAACATTGGCATCAAAGCGCTCCGTCCATTCAGGGTAGATGTGGTTTGGGGCTTTTTTGGAAAAAATCACTACAGAACGGGTGTTGTTATCGGTGTTAGCCTCTGAAAACTGTACGTTTGCAGTATGATTCTTAACCAGCGTACCCTCGCGCTACGGGCGCAATGCGAAGACCTCGTGAAAGACCTCCAACAACTGAGCCAGGAGATCGGGCATCAGGAACTGGCTGCAACGGTCGGCGAACTGCGTAACCGCATGACCGAGCCTTTCATGTTCGTGATCGTTGGGGAGGTGAAAGCGGGCAAAAGCAGCTTTGTGAACGCCCTGCTTGCAGCCGGCCGCGAAGTATGTGCCGTCGCGCCCCAGCCCATGACCGACACCATCCAACAAATCCTGTACGGCGAAAAAGAAGAGACCATCACCGTCAACCCTTACCTGAAAAAGATTTTCCTGCCGGTTGATATTCTCAAAGAAGTCGCCATTGTGGATACCCCCGGCACCAACAGCATTGTGGAACGCCACCAGGAAATCACGGAGAACTTCATCCCCGCCAGCGACCTCGTTATTTTTGTATTCGAATCGAAAAACCCTTACCGGCAGTCGTCCTGGGATTTTTACGATTTTATCCACAAAGACTGGCACAAGAAAATCATTTTCGTGCTGCAGCAAAAAGACCTGATGTCGCCCGAAGACCTGGCTGTGAACGAACGCGGGTTGTACGACCATGCCCTGAAGAAGGGCCTGGACGAGCCCAGCATTTTTTCGGTCAGCGCAAAAGACGAACTGGAAGGCAGGTTTGACAAAAGCAATTTCTCGGCGGTGCGCGACTACATACGCACGCACGTAACAGGCGGGCGCGGGGCTGTTATGAAACTGAAAAACAACGTGGCCACCTCCCGCAACATCCTCGACCGCGTGCGCAGCGACCTTGATACCCGCGGCGAACAATTCAAACAGGATACCGAGTTTCGCAATGACATTGGGCAAACGCTTGACAATCAGGAGAAAAAATCAAACCACCACGTCAACTTGCTGATTGAGAACCTGTTGAACGGCTATGACCGCATCACCAAGGTAATCGGACAGGAACTGGCAGACGGGCTATCTTTCCCGTCCATGCTGAAGCGTTCCTTCATGGGCTTTTTCAGCAAGCAGGTGAGCATCGGTGATTGGCTCGACGGCCTGGCCAAAAAGCTGGAGCTGCAGCTCAACGCCGAGCTGCGCAACAAGCTCAACGAAGGCGTGGTGGATTTGGCCGACTCCGTGCAGCAGATGGCCAAGATGATCGACCTGAAAATCAAGGCCAGCAACACCGTTGTCAAAGGCGATACCTACATTTTTGAAACCATTTCCGAGCGCCGGGCAGCCACGTTGAAAGAATTGCAGGAAGCCTTTTCGCGCTTTATGTCGCGCTCCGAAAATTTTACAGATTCCAGGCTGTTTCCCGACAATGCTTCCGTTTCTCCCAATATTGCTGCCGGCAGCGGTGCCGCCTTGGTCGGCATGATCCTCGCCGCGGCAACCAATGTGGCAGTGCTCGACATCACCGGAGGGGTGCTGACAGGACTTGGTATTTTGTTCGCGGGCATCACTGCCGGTGTGCAGCGCCGCAAAATCGTGCAAGGCTACAACGATGAAATCGCACAGGGCCGCACACAGATGCAGGAAGCCCTGGAAGACAAACTCCGGGGCTATGTGCGCACCATCAAGGGCCGCATTGGAGAAAACTTCGGCGAACTGGATGCGTTGCTGGCCAATGAGGAAAGCCAGATCGCACATTTTAACGAGCGCTGGGAGGCCATTTCAGGGCGCTTGAATGGCATCGATACGGAGCTGGAGTGAGATGTTAACCTAGTCGGCTCATGATGTTCAATGCCACCGAAATACCCATGTATAGTCAACGCAAAGTGGTTATGAATGCAGAA
>CAYVPM010000107.1:0-7534 GCA_964453475.1 uncultured Saprospiraceae bacterium
TAGACACCCGCCTCCATCTTTTCACGAACGGCAGAGAAAGCGTCCAGCGTAATCTGGATGTCTTCTTCAGTGTGTTCCGAAGTTGGGATCAGGCGCAAGATGATCATGCCTTTTGGGATCACCGGGTACACCACAATGGAGCAAAAAACGCCGTGATTCTCGCGCATGTCTTTTACAAGTGCCATGGCTTCCTCTACTTCACCTTGCATGTACACGGGAGTTACGCAAGTATTGGTATCGCCAATGTCGAAGCCGCGTTCTTTGAGGCCGCCCTGAAGCAGCCGTACATTATGCCACAGCTTTTCCCGCAGTTCCGGGTGGGCGCACAACAGTTCAAAGCGCTTTTGCAAACCAACCACCAGGGGCATGGGCAGTGATTTGGCAAAAATCTGGGAGCGCATGTTGTATTTGAGGAACTGAATAATTTCCGGGCGGGCGGCGATAAAACCGCCGATCAGCGCCATACTTTTAGCAAAGGTACTGAAATAAACGTCGATGTCTTCTGTAACGCCTTGCTCTTCGGCAGCGCCTGCACCCGTTTTTCCAAGCATACCGAAGCCATGCGCATCATCGATGAACAATCGGAAGCCGTAATGCTCTTTCATGGCGCAAATTTCGCGCAATTTGCCCTGGTCGCCGCGCATGCCGAACACGCCTTCGGTGATTACCAGGATACCGCCTTCTGTGCCGTCTGTGAGGCGTTTGGCGCGGTCAAGGCATTTCTTAAAGCTGTCCATATCGTTGTGGGTGAAAGCAAAACGCTTTCCCATGTGCATGCGCACAGCATCCACGATGCAAGCGTGGCTTTCTGCGTCGTACACAACCACATCATGCCGGCTCAGCAGGGTATCGATGGCAGACATTACGCCTTGATAACCGTAGTTGACCAGCAGCCCGGCCTCTTTACCTACATAATGCGCTAGGTCGGTCTCCAGTTTTTGGTGCAATTTGGTATCGCCCGACATCATGCGAGCGCCCATTGGATAGGCAAGGCCCCATTGGGCTGCGCCTTCTGCATCTGCTTTGCGTACTTCAGGGTGATTGGCAAGGCCGAGGTAATTGTTGATGCTCCAACAAACCATTTCCTTGCCTTTAAATGTCATGCGGTTGCCCAGTTCACCTTCCAGTTGAGGGAACATATAGTACCCTTCAGCTACCTCCGCATATTTGCCCAGAGGTCCCGCTTGCTTTAGAATACGATCGAATAAATCCATTTATACTGTGATTAAAGTGATTTTGAATGATTTGAGTGAACAAATGCTTGATTTTAAAATGATTGTAGCATTTCGTCATTCAAAACCACTTTGCGTTGACTATATATTGAAAAAAGTTCGTGAGGCATTTAAAACACCCATTATTTTTTGAAGCTTGAAACTTGACTACCCTATTTTTTCCAGGGTATTTTCGGCCTCCATAAAGCCTTGATCAATCATCCACTTATCAGAGAAAAACTTGGTCACATACTTGGAACCGTGATCCGAAAACAGCAATACCACAACATCGTTTTCTGTCAATTCATCCTGGATTTGCTCCAATGCCTGCAAGGCCGCACCGCTGGAATACCCCACCATCATGCCTTCCTGACGCGCCAGTTCGCGCGCGCGCAATGCGCTGTCCTTGTCGGTCACTTTTACGAACTTGTCGATGAGCTCGAAGTCCATATTGGCCGGGATGATATTTTTCCCAGTGCCTTCAATTCGGTATGGATAGATTTCCTTTTCGTCGTAAATGCCCGTCTCGTGGTATTTTTTCAAGACCGAGCCATAAGCGTCCACGCCAATAATCTTCAAATCTGGGTTTTGCTCCCGCAGGTAACGGCCCGAACCTGAGAGGGTTCCACCGGTGCTGGCGCTTCCGATCAGCCAGGTGACACGTCCCTGGGTTTGTTCCCAAATTTCAGGCCCGGTGCTCAAATAGTGGGCTTCTCCATTTTCCGGATTGAAGTTTTGGTTGATATAGTATGCGCCTGGTATTTCAGAGGCCAGTTTCTCGGCCATTTTATAGTAGGAGTTCGGGTCTTTGGGTTTCGCCTCCTGCGGGCAAAGCACCACTTCGGCGCCCATGGCACGGAGGTTGTTCAACTTATCTTCGGAAATTTTACTGGTTACAGTGAGCACGCATTTGTAGCCTTTAATGGCGGCGACCATGGCCAGACTAAATCCTGTATTGCCGCTGGTGGCATCTACAACGGTGCCGCCTGGCTTGAGCTTCCCTAAGCGCTCGGCCCTTTCAATCATGTGCAGGGCAATTCGATCCTTGGCGCTTAGCCCTGGATTGAAAGCCTCAACCTTTGCATAAACCGTCGCAGGAATATGCATTACAATGTTGTTGAGACGAATAAGCGGGGTTTTGCCAATCGTTTCAAGGATGTTGTTGAAAACCATACTCTGAAAACTTTTTAGAGATGAGGGAGTCTACTTTTGAGGGGAAAATCTTGCACAAAGGTACTTCAACAAGACGGAAAAAAGTTCGCACTTTATGAAAAATCAGAAATTACAAAGATTTAGCTTGTAAATATTTGAAATTAAAGAAAGTATTACAACCTTTGGCCTGAATCTCAAAACAATCATCTGTATTCAGGTTTCAGGCTTCAATCTTTTTTTAATTTTCATTCTTCACACTATGCTTATTTTAGTTGTTATCATCTCCTCCATTCTTTTGGCAAGGGCATTCCCGTACCTGGCGGATTATTTATCTGCTGCAACGCGCCGATAATGCGCACTTCGTTTGCCAAACCAAAGGCTGATCGTTCCCTCCGTTCAGCCTTTTTTCATGCCCGCTCAGAACCTCCCTTCTAAAAATGCCCGCACATCTTCCGCGGTTTTCAGAGGGTTCTCTTCCTGAGGCCAGTGCCCTGTGTTGGGATAAATCCTAAGGTCGCTCGTTTTGATGCGCTGGTGGAATTCGTAGGCGAATTCCGGAGAGATGCGCGCATCTTCTGCGCCCCACAAAATCAATGTCGGCGCAGTTATTTTTTTGATCAATTCCATAACAGGGGGGCGGTTGTCCCGCACAGAAGCCCGGTCCGTGTACGCTTTTCTGTTGCCAGCCCTGAGGAACAATTCAAAATGCCTGTTTACCAGGGAGTCGGTGACAAGGGCGTCGTCGGCGTAAACCTCTTCTAAAAAGATCTGGATAATTGACTTCGGGCTGATGCGCCAAAGCACACGGTTCAGTACTGGGGTACTTGCCATCGTGTTGACAAAGGAATTTCTTTTTTCCTCAAAACCGCCGGGCGCCAACAAAATGAGCTTGTCGACCCGGGCAGGTTTTTCAGCAGCGTACTGCCAGGCAACCTGGCCGCCGAGGCCTGCGCCTGCCAGGCTAAATTTGTTCAGTTCCAGCTTTTTGGCCAGGCTGTCCAGAAAATCCACGTACATAAATGCGCTGTAGCTGCCCCTAGGATGGGGCCCGGTGAGGCCGAAGCCCGGCAGATCGACGCTGATTACCCGGTATTTGTCGGAAAGACTTTCTGCCCAAACCGACCAGGTATTCAGGGAACTCTGTGCGTCATGCAAGAGGATTATGGGCTGGCCCTTTCCCTTCAACTGGCAATGTGCCATCATACCGCCGATTTCGATGACCCTGGAGTCTGGACTGGAATATTTGCCGCTCAGGTATTCCGGCGACAGGTCTTCATGGGCATTGGCCAACAACCACCAGAGCGACAAGAAAATGAGCGTCCAGCGCAGGATGCGCGAGACGCTCAGTATTTTGATCCACTTTTTGACCTTTTCTGCGCGGCTTGGGCCCGTTTTTTCGATTTCCATGACAGGGCGAATTAGTCTTTTGAACGGAAAATCGCGGCCACAGCGGCGGCAAGCCCAAAGCCGCCCAAAGCACCGATGAACATCCTGGTGACAATAGGGCCTAATGGCTGGGCTGGTGGCGATTGCAGGTTTTTTTCCAAGCCGCCAAGCCGCTCGCGCAGCATATTTGCCTGTTGAGGATCCCCTACGCCGCCGTCAATCTGTGCCTGTATCCCCTTCATTTCCATCATCATTTCCACTTGCACCAAACTTGGGTCGAACAGGTGCAAGGCATAGTAAAAGACCCAATAACAAAGGTTTATCAGCAGAAAGACAATGAAAGGCGTGCGCAGCACTTCCCTGAAATCCCTTGCAGCGCCATTGGAGGCGCAATCCACCTTGCAAGCCTGCCACATAAACAGCAGGTAAAACCCGAGGCTGCCCCACTGCAACAATGGACTGAGGAAGAGTTCGGTTTTGACAATATACAACAGCACAAAGTAGAACACCACCACTGCCCCACCCAAGAGGCCATATCGAACGCCGGTATTGGACAACATATCGCTTATTTTTTGGCAAAAGTAGCGAACACATTGAAAACCGGGTGGGCTAATTCCTTAACGCAGGAAATCGGGCTTGGGGTCGCGCTTCGTAAAGGCTGCGGTAATCAAGCCGACGATCAGACCGAAAATGGTACCGCCAACAACTGCATTTTTTAGAATGGTAAGCATATCGCCAGCTTCTTCAAAGCCTTTGAGCGTTTCTTCCATTGCCTCCTGTGGCATACTTTCTCCCCAGGTTTCTACAAATTGTTCTTGCAACTTGGCCACATATCCGGTGTCGATAAAGTTGATCAGTACATAGTTCCAGATGCTGGAAATAAAGGTAGCCACTATTGTCACCAACAAACCTATGAGAAATGCCTTTCCATAACTGATAATGCCCCCGTCCAATTGGTCGCGCTGGTGCTTGATGGCCAGGTACACCATGACAAAGCCTACCACTAACATGGAACCATAAATGAGAAACATCCCGCTAAAGGTCATCACATTCATGTCCATTAAATAAACAAGCAACGATATTGCAATGGCTATGGCGCCGTTATAGGCGCCGTAGCGCAATACAGTATCCCAGATAGGGGCAGGGGAAGGGGCATTGGAAGTGTCGATCGAGTCCATAAATTTTCGTTTTGAATGAATGAGAAGTTTGATTTTCGGTCGAAACTACGGGGCTTGAACGGGTTATCCATGTTTTCATCCGACGATATTTCGGTTTTTTCCGACCAATCGACCCAAACAGCGCCTTATTACAGACAAATGGCGATACATTGTCGCCCTAAACCCGGTGCTTGATGTTGGTGCTTGCTTTTGCACTTATTGCTTTCGTGTATGCTTCCGTCGGCTTTGGCGGCGGCTCGAGTTATTTGGCCATTTTGGCCCTGGCAGCAATCCCCTACCCGGAAATCAGGCTCACTGCACTCATCTGCAATGTGGTCGTTGTACTCGGGAATGCAGTGTTGTATGTCCAGAAAAAGCAGGTCGATTGGCCAAAGGTGCTGCCCCTGGTGCTGGCAAGTGTGCCGCTGGCTTTCCTGGGCGCGCGGGCGCGCATACAGGAGGCCACCTTTTTCCTGATGCTCGGTATTTCTCTGGTGGCCGCAGCAGTACTGTTGTGGGTACAGCCTGAAAAACAAACATTCGATGGTAGCGAACCGGATTCGGCAAAATCTGTGCGGGATGCTTGTATTGGCGGCAGCATTGGGTTGTTGTCTGGGCTGGTGGGCATTGGCGGCGGCATTTTCTTGTCGCCCATCCTGCATTTCCTGCGTTGGGATACACCCCGAAAAATCGCGGCAACCGCCAGTTTTTTTATCCTGGTCAATTCGCTGTCGGGTATTTTTGGGCAACTTTTATCCAATACAGTACCTTTGAACTGGCCGTTTATCGGTTCGCTGGTGCTGGCAGTATTGCTTGGCGGACAGCTTGGACTTCGGTTCAGCTTCCGTTTTTTCAGCCCGGTGTTGATCCGGCGGGCGACGGCGGTGCTGGTACTGGTGGCGGGCGTGGAGGTGTTGATGAAGCACTTATCTCAAAACATGTAATCTTTTTTTTTGCACGTTTTTAACTAACCCATGAAAATAAACATCCTCACATTCGGCATCGCACGGGAAATCTGTGGCGCAAAATCCTTTGAGCTGGAACTGCCGGAACACAGCGATACGGCCGCCCTGCAATCCATGCTCCATGCCAAATTTCCACGGCTGTCCGGCCTTGCTTCCTGCCAATTGGCGGTAAACGCCGAATATGCGCAGGCGCCCACATCACTCGCAGAAGGGGACGAAGTCGCCATCATCCCACCTGTCAGCGGCGGCTAAACCACCACTTTTTTCTGCAAAAAGACACATTCAGCCAATGTCCAACAAAAAGACCTTTCAAGATACCAGATAATATTGCCCTGCTTGCCGTAACTTTACCCATATTTCTATGGTCAACGCAACGTGGTTATGAATAACGAAATGCTATAATCATTTTAAAATCAAGCATTTGTTTCACTCAAATCATGCAAAATCAGCTTAATCACAGTATACCTGCCAAATATCATTTCACCACATGTCAAAAAATTTAAGCGAACTATCGGGCCGAAGGGGTCTTGCCAACAATCTATTCGAGGACTTGGGCATTGCAGCGAAAAAAACAGGCACGCCATCGCTGGATGAAATGGAGCGGCTGACAGAGGAATTCCTCGTGGGCAAGGCCAACGTATATGGCGCGGTTTCCTTTTACGATTTTTTGAGACCGGAAAACCAGGGTAAAAAGGTGTACGTATGCAATGGCAGCGCCTGCATGACAGCCGGCACCCAGGGAAAACTGGAGGCAAAACTCGCCAACCATTTCAGCGCTTCTGAAATGGGTACCATGACCTGCCTGGGCCGTTGCCATGAAAACAGCGCCTTTTATTACGGGCGCAACAACTACTCCGGTCATGCAGTGGATCAAATAGAAGCCATCAAACGCGACAAAACCGCTATCCTTGATCAGTACCACGTGGGCGCCACGGGCGCTGCAGTGCTGACTACCCCATATCCCGAAGTCGCGGAATACTACCAGATTTTTCAAAACTGCCTGAAAAAATCCCGCGAAGAACTGCTGGCTGAACTGAAAGACTCCGGCCTCCGCGGCCGAGGCGGCGCGGGCTTCTCCATGGCTTTCAAACTGGATTCCTGCAAACAAGCCGCCGGAAAAACCAAATTCATCGTCTGCAACGCCGACGAAGGTGATCCCGGCGCTTATTCCGATCGCTATATCATGGAACAAAGGCCCCATGCCCTGCTCATGGGCATGATGATCGCAGGCTACCTCGCCGGCGCGGAATGGGGCGTGGTGTACATCCGGGGCGAATACCCGGAATCTGTCGCCATCATCAACGACGCCGTTGATGTGTTGCGCAAGTCGGGGCTCATTGGAAAAAACATCGCCGGGTCCGAATTTTCTTACGATTTCAAAGTGGTTGAGGCCCAGGGCGCTTACATCTGCGGCGAAGAGACCGCGTTGTTGTCATCACTCGAAGGCCAGCGGCCGGAAGTGCGGGTGCGACCGCCATACCCTACCCAGCAAGGTTTGTTCAACAAGCCGACCGTGGTGAACAACGTGGAAACCCTGGCCAATGTGCCGTACATCATGCAGCATGGCGGCAAAGCCTTTGCGGCCATCGGCACCCCAAAATCGACCGGCACCAAGCTTATTTCATTGGACGGCTTTTTCAAGCGCCCCGGCATTTATGAGGTG